>DATCIC010000121.1:0-2482 GCA_036508025.1 Rhodoferax sp.
GCTTTGGGCTGGAAGGCGCAGCGGACGCTGCTTTCGATCGTGATTCTGTCAATGTGCTACAAAAAACATAGCTATATGTCATTGTTTGACAAGGGCTAGCGGGCTAAAAGCTTATAAGAAAGGGCCAGTGCCGGGGGCTCATCTTGCAGGTACTGCAGGGGTGATACTCGGTGTCGGAGCGGGCGCACAAAAATTGCCGGTTTGGGCCCGTCGCGGTATCAAGCTAGCGGGTCAGGAAGTCCAGGTAGCGGGTGGCGAATTTGCCATAGGGCGGCCACAGGAACTTGATGGCGCTGAACGGCGCCTGGTAGAACACCGGGCGCATTTTGGAGAAGGTGACGAAACCTTCATAGCCGTGGTAATGGCCCATGCCGCTGTCGCCCACGCCGCCAAATGGCAGATCATGCTGGCCAACATGGAAGAGGGCGTCGTTGACGCTGACGCCGCCCGACATGACGTGGCGCAACAGGTGGTCCACCAAGGGCTTGTCATTGCTGAAAGGGTACAGCGCCAGTGGACGGGGTCCGGCGTTGATGGCCTGAATGGGTTCTTCAATGGATGTGTAGGCAATGATCGGCAGCACCGGACCAAAGATTTCCCGGGTGCGCAAGGCGCAGTCTGGGGGTGCGTTGAGCACGATATGAGGGGCAATCTTGCGGCTGGCACGGTCCCACTGTTTGCCTGGGATGAGTTGCACCAGGGTGGCGCCACGTTCTTGCGCTTCTTCGATGGCGGCAACCACGCGGTTGAACGAGCGTTCATCGATCATGGAGGTGTAGTCAGGGGTGTCCAATGTGGGGTAGCGCGTGCTCACAATTTCTTTGGCCATGGCCGCAAATTCGTTCACCTTGGCAGTGGGGATGTACGCGTGGTCGACGGTCGTGCAAATTTGTCCCGCGTTGAAGAATTTCACAAACAGCAGGCGCTCAGCCGCCTTGCGCAAGGGGTAGTCGTCGCAGATGATGGCGGGAGATTTGCCACCCATTTCCAGTGTCACCGGGCACAGATTGGGGGCTGCTGCTGCCATGACGGCGCGGCCTGTCAGCCCGGAGCCGGTAAACAGCAGGTGGTCGAACTTGAGTCTGGAAAACTCGATGCCGACGCCGCCGGTTTCATCGAAGAAGGCGAGCTTTTCCCTGGGGAAATAGGCTGGGCATTTTTCAATCAACAGTTTCGCCAAGTGGCGGGAATTCTCCGACATTTTCACCATGGAGCGGTTGCCTGCGGCGAAGGTGGCGATCAGGCCACTGAAGCTGAGATTGATCGGGAAATTCCAGGGCACGATGGCACCCACAATGCCCAGGGGCTGTGGTATGACGCGGTTGCTGGCGCCAAAGAAATTTTTCCAGTCGACGCCCCGGCGCTGCGGTTTCATCCACTTTTTCAGGTGTTTGAGGGTGTGATCCACACCGTCCATCACACTGAAAATCTCGGCAAAAAGGGTTTCATGGCGCGAGCGGTTGCCATAGTCCGCGCTGATGGCCGCCACGATGGCGTCGCGGTTGTCACGGATGAGGGCTTTCAGTTTGAGCAGGTCGGCCTTGCGCTCTGAAAAGCTTGGGTAGGGATGAGCAAAGTAGGCATCACGCTGCAACTGGAGCGTGGCTTCAAGTCCGTTGTCGAGTTGGTTGAGGCCGGTGAGCGGCGCGGCGCGGTGCAAGGGATTGGTGTTCATCTGCTGACTTCCTCAATAGTGCCAAGTGCCATTATCAAGCGTATTCATCAGGGCGAATAGGGCGGTCGTTCCAACCTGACCGGCCAGGCCTTATTCATGGCGCACTGCCAGACTTTTGGCTGCCCGGTAAAATCAGGCGCTGCAGTCCATCGGGCGCCAGGGCGTGCGCCTTCTCACTTCGCCCCCTTTTAGAGTCATAGCCATGCTTTATCCCCAACATTTCGACGTTATCGTCGTCGGCGGCGGCCATGCCGGCACCGAGGCCGCCCTGGCCGCCGCCCGCATGGGCTGCAAGACACTGCTGCTGAGTCACAACATTGAAACGCTGGGGCAGATGAGTTGTAACCCGTCCATTGGTGGTATTGGCAAAGGCCATCTGGTGAAGGAGGTGGACGCTTTGGGGGGTGCCATGGCGGCCGCCACCGATGAAGGCGGTATCCAGTTTCGCATTCTCAACTCCAGCAAGGGGCCGGCCGTGCGCGCCACCCGCGCCCAGGCGGACCGGGTGCTGTACAAGGCGGCCATCCGCCACCGGCTGGAAAACCAGCCCAACCTGTGGCTGTTCCAGCAGGCGGTGGACGACTTGATGGTCGAGGGCGACCGGGTGGTGGGGGCGGTGACGCAGGTTGGTATCAAGTTTCGCGCCAAAACAGTGGTGTTGACAGCCGGTACGTTTCTGGACGGCAAGATCCATGTGGGCTTGAACAACTACGCTGCAGGTCGAGCCGGCGATCCTCCTGCGGTGAGTCTGTCGGCGCGCCTGAAGGAGTTGAAGCTGCCGCAAGGGCGTCTGAAAACCGGTACGCC
>DATCIC010000122.1:0-3065 GCA_036508025.1 Rhodoferax sp.
ACCGAGGACTGGGATGCGCGCGTTCACCCTGACGATGTAGAGCGGATAGAAGCCGACCGAGCGGCTTATTTTGCCGGAGAAACGCCAAGCTACGCCAACGAGCGGCGCATGCAATGCAAGGATGGCAGCTGGAAATGGATACTTTCGCGCGGCAAGGTGGTGGCGCGCGACGCGCAAGGCCAACCGCTGCGCATGATCGGAACGCACACGGACATCACCGAGCGTCATGCGCGGGAAGAGGCTTTGCGGTTGGCCTCGACTGTCATGCTGACCATGGACGAAGCCGTGATCGTGACCAATATGCGCAACGAAATCATCTCGGTCAACCCGGCATTCACAGTCATCACCGGCTACTTGGCCGATGAGGTGATTGGCAGAGGTCCCCATCTGCTGTCGTCCGGCACGCATGCCCCGAAGTTCTACCAGGACATGTGGGCGCAACTCATCACCACCGGCAACTGGCATGGCGAAATCTGCAATCGTCGCAAGAGCGGCAAACTTTTCATCGAATGGCTTTCCATCAAGCAAGTGCGCGATGAGCAGGGTGTACCCACTCACCATGTGGCGGTGTTCTCCGACATTTCCGAACGCAAGGCGAGTGAGGCGCGCATGCAGCATTTGGCGCACTTTGACGTGCTGACCGAACTGCCCAATCGCGCCTTGTTCTCCGACCGCTTGCGCCAGGCTATTGCCATGGCACGGCGCGACAAAACGCGCCTGGCCTTGATGTTCATTGATCTCGATAAGTTCAAACCAGTCAATGACCAACTCGGCCATCACGTGGGTGACTTGCTGCTCCAAGAAGTGGCGCGGCGTTTGTCGGAATGCGTGCGGCGCGAATCAGACACCGTGGCGCGTATCGGCGGTGACGAATTTGTGGTAATGCTGCCAGAAGTGGGGACGGTGCAGGCTGCCACGCAGGTTGCTGAAAAAATTCTTGCAGCATTGAATCGGACCTTTGACATTGGAGAGCACTCGATCCATATTTCATCGAGCATCGGCATTGCCATTTTTCCCGAGCATGGTCAAGACGAAAATAAGTTGCTCAAAAGCGCCGATGCAGCCATGTACCTGGCTAAAGAAAATGGTCGCAACCGGGTACAGGTGGCGGCAGCGTCGAGCTCTGTCTAGCTGTCATCTGCTTGAAAAATGCTATTAAATAAATAGCACTGTACGCTTATATTACGGTGGCTACAGGCCGATTTAATATAAATTATTGGCTGTTGGCGGCTGAATTGCGTAGCGACTTCAACCTGCCATCAGCTTGTGCACCAAGTCCCCGGTGTTGGAGGCCGTGTACTTGCGCATCAGACGGGCTCGGTAGATTTCAACCGTACGGTGGCTGATAGCCAGCGTCTTACCTATTTCCTTGCTGGTCAATCCGTCCATCAGGTGTGCCGCCACCTCGCGTTCACGCGCCGTCAACTCTGCCTTGACCGGGCGACTCGAACTCAAGTCTTCAAAGGTCCAGATGCCAGTCTCATGCGGCGCGCTCGGGTTCAGCGCGCGGCCGGTCACGTGACACCAGAAGGTTTCGCCGTTGGCGCGCTTCATGATGCGGTCGTCGGCGTAGGTGCCGTGGCGGTTCAGAATCGGCGCAATGCGTGAGCCGGTGCGCTCAAATTCAATGGCGCTGGGGTACAGCACCTGAAACGACTGGCCGACCAGTAGTTCCCGCGAGGCACCAAACATCTCGCACAGGTGGCGGTTGCAGTCCAGCATGTTGCGGTTGCTTGAGAGGACCAAGCCGACTGGCGCCAGATTGAAGGCAAGGCGGTAATCAATATCCATGCGGTGCGGGTGAGCAATACCTAGGGTTTGTACTTTACGAAAAACTACGTATGTAGTTAAGTAGTATCGTAATGCCATTATTTCTTTAAAGGAGATTGCGCAGTGAACAAAATTTACCCTAACGCGGCCAAGGCACTGGAAGGCATCGTTAAAGATGGCCAGTTACTGGCTGTTGGCGGCTTTGGCCTGTGCGGTATTCCCGAGGCCCTGATTGACGCCCTGTGCGCCAGCGGTGTCAAAGATCTGACCGTCATTTCCAACAACGCAGGCGTCGATGGCTTTGGCCTGGGCAAGCTGTTGGCTACGCGCCAGATCACCAAAATGATCTCCAGCTATGTTGGCGAGAACAAGGAGTTTGAACGCCAATACTTGGCAGGCGAGTTGCAGTTGGAGTTCACGCCGCAAGGCACACTGGCAGAAAAACTGCGCGCTGGTGGTGCGGGCATTCCAGCTTTTTACGTCCGCACAGGGGTGGGAACGCTGGTGGCCGAAGGCAAGGAAACCCGCGAGTTTGACGGCCATGTCTACATCATGGAGCGCGCCCTGATGCCTGAAGTGTCGTTGGTCAAGGCCTGGAAGGCTGACAAGAGCGGCAATTTGCTGTTCAGGCGCACGGCGCGCAATTTCAACCCGGCGGTGGCGATGGCGGGCAAGATCACGGTGGTCGAAGTCGAGGAAATCGTTGAGGTTGGCACGTTCGACCCCGATTCGGTTCATTTGCCCGGCATTTACGTGCACCGGATTGTTCTCAATGCGCACCCCGAGAAGCGGATTGAGCAAAGAACGATCACCGAAACATTGACCAAGAAAGCAGGAGTCTGATCATGGCCTGGACACGCGAACAAATGGCCGCCAAAGCGGCAGAAGAATTACAAGACGGTTTTTACGTCAACCTCGGGATTGGCTTGCCAACCCTGGTGGCGAACTTTGTGTCACCCGACATTGAGGTCTGGCTGCAAAGTGAAAACGGCATGCTGGGCATCGGCCCGTTTCCCACGGAAGACGAAGTGGACGCCGATTTGATCAATGCCGGTAAGCAGACCGTGACAACCATCCCTGGCTCGTCCATTTTTGGCAGCCACGACAGCTTTGCCATGATTCGCGGCGGCAAGATCAATCTGAGCATTTTGGGTGCCATGCAAGTGAGTGAGAAAGGCGATCTGGCCAACTGGATGATCCCTGGCAAGATGGTCAAAGGCATGGGCGGTGCGATGGACCTGGTGGGCGGCGTCAAGAGCGTCGTCGTGCTGATGGAACACGTGGCCAAAAAGAAA
>DATCIC010000123.1:0-4421 GCA_036508025.1 Rhodoferax sp.
TGCATGACATCGCGGCTGGGCGGCTTGCCTGCGCCACCCCAAATGGTCTGGCGACCCATGGCAATCGGTTCAGCCTGTTCACCGGGTTCCGGCATGAAGCCTTCCACGATTTGGACTTCAATGTCCTGTTTGGTAAAGCGCTCAATTGCCTGCATGAAGCCTTCTTCGTCCAGGCACACCAGATTGACGGCAGCGCCATCGGCGCCAGCGCGCCCGGTGCGGCCAATGCGGTGCACGTAGTCTTCGCAGACGTTGGGGATGTCGTAGTTCACCACATGCGGCAGGTCATCAATATCAATGCCGCGCGCGGCAATGTCGGTGGCGACGAGAGCGCGGATGTCGCCGCTCTTGAAACCGGCCAGCGCCTGGGTGCGCGCTGCCTGGCTTTTGTTGCCATGCAGGGCCATGGCATTGATGCCGTTCTTGGTCAGAAATTCGGCCACGTTGTTGGCGCCAAATTTGGTGCGGGTAAACACCAGCACCTGGCTCCAGTTGTTCTCCTGGATGATGTGCGCCAGCAGCGCCTTCTTTTTGCCGCGACCGACCGGGTGAATCAATTGCGTGATGCGCTGGACGGTGGTGTTGCGCGGCGTCACCTGGATGGTGAGCGGGCTCTTGAGCAGCGTGGCGGCGAGTTCACGAATTTCTTCACTGAAGGTGGCCGAGAACAGCAGGCTCTGCTTGTCCTTGGGGACCACGGCCAGCACTTTTTTGACGTCATGGATAAAGCCCATGTCGAGCATGCGGTCGGCTTCGTCGAGCACCAGCATTTGCACCTGGCCCAGGTCGAGCACGCCTTGTTGCAGCAGGTCCAGCAAGCGGCCCGGGGTGGCCACCAGAATGTCGACGCCTTTTTTGACGCGGCTGATTTGCGGGTTCATGCCGACGCCGCCGAAAATGACGGTCGACGTCAGTTCGACGTATTTGCCGTAGGTCTGCACCGATTCTTCCACTTGAGCGGCGAGTTCACGGGTGGGAGTCAGCACCAGGGCGCGAATGCCGATGCCGCCGAATTTGTTGCGGGCCGCTTCACTCTGACTCAGCTTGTGCAGCATGGGCAGCACAAACGCGGCCGTTTTGCCGGTACCGGTTTGGGCGCCACCGAGCAGGTCATGGCCGTCGAGCACGGCCGGAATGGCTTGCGCTTGAATCGGGGTGGGGGTCTCGTAGCCTTGCTCAAGCACGGCTTTGATAATGGCCGGAGCCAAATTTAGTTCTTCAAATTTCATGGTTTGGCGCCTATCCTGGGCGCTGTGGCATCGGCCTGCTCGGTGCTAGAAACACTGAATCAGTCAAAGGCAGATGGGGTACAAAGGGTGAACGTCCGCGCGAGGCATGGTTCCCAGCAAGGTGCTGGCGTAGCGGGCAACTGACGCTCCGCAACTGAGTCTATTGTCGCACGGTCTTGATCTTTTGCCCATGCCGCATGGAATTGAATGGATTTGCCAGTGCCGGGCACTTGGACTGGACTCCCGCATACAACAATCAATTTTTGTCAAAGTTGGCCGATTCGAAACATTGTGTTACCGAGACCGCCGCTACTTGGTGGCAACAGGGAGAATCGGGTCAACACATCAATTTATCCAACGGAGTATTCATTCTTGATAAAGAAACTACTGCTTCGACGCTTCGGGACGGCACACGACAAGTCCAGCGGCCGACCGTCCCTGCAGGACTGCCTCGAAGCCGTGCTGATGCAGGCCGATAACCTGATGGATGATGTGCTGGAAGGTTTGGCCGCAGCGGCCGCCACGCCCAAGAACAAAAGGTCTTTTGGGCAACACTTCGCCGTCAGCAAAACCGTGACTGATTTGCTGTGTATGCAGGCCGCGTCCGTCAAAGCGACGTTCAAAGCGCAGTTGCGACTGGGTTTGTACAACACCGGTTCCCAACAAATCGCGGCGCATACGCTGTTGCGTTTTGACGATTTGCAGCAGCTCGACGCCCACCAAATTGATGTCAGCATTGAATTTGCGCTGGCGCAGCAGGAGGCTATCCGCTGTGTCGATGACCTGCTTCCGGCCTTGAATGCCCTGGTCAGCAGTCTGTTGGGTTGGATCACGGTTCAGCCGCAGCTCAACCCGCTCAAACCCGACGCTTTTGTGAGGGCACTGCAGGCAAGCCTGGCGGAGCATGCGCCGGACGAGCAGGCGCGGGCAGCGCTCATGACGCCGGCGGCAGGATTGCTGGGGGTGGGCCTGCATCAGCTTTACCGCGAAGTCTGCAACTGGTTGCGTTCGCAAGGCATCGAGCCCGCCTTGCCTGTGGGCGCTTTGCCGGGTGGGCGTGCCGCAGCTGGAAAGGGTGCCCAGAACGCGGTGTCGCGCACCTTGGTGACGCTTGACAAACTGCGCAAGCTGCTTTCGGGCGAGCTTGATGGTGCGCAGGGCAACCCGGGCGCGCAGGATTTCTTGCACACGGTGCCCGCCTGCTATGACGCACTGGAAGACATGAAATTGATAGAGCCCATGATGAAACGTCTGGCGCAGCGCGCCAGTCTGCCAGCGACCCCGGGCGCGCCGGCAGAGGCACCTCAGCAGATGGTCGTGCGTGAGCTGAGCCAGGGCAAGCAGTTGGGTAAGCAACTGGGTGCCGAAGTTGTGCACCTGATGCTTGATAACCTGATGCAAGACGAAAGACTGCTGCTTAAAGTCCGTGCACTTATCAAGACGCTGGAACCGGTGCTGTTGACGCTTTCTGATGCCGATCCCCGGTTTTTCAGCGAACGTCAGCATCCTGCACGCCAGTTTCTGGACCGGCTGACGCACCGCAGTCTGGGTTACACGTCTGAAAATGACGATGGGTTTTTCCGGTTCTTGACTTCCCTTTCAGGGGCGGTTGGCGTTTTGACCGGTGGCGATGGTGACGCCGCGTCGTTTGCCCAGGTAGGGCACGAGCTTGAAACGGGTTGGGCTTTGGATGAGGTCGAGCAGCGGCAACAACAAGAAGAGGCAGCGCGCGCGTTGATGCACGTGGAGCAAAGAAACCTGCTGGCGCAGCGGCTGGCCGACGAGTTTCAGGAACGTCAAAAAGACAAGCAAGTTCCTGAGTTGGTGGCCGGTTTTCTGGCTGGACCCTGGGCGCAGGTGGTGGCGGAGTCGCAGTTGGGGTGTGCCGATGGCAGCACTGACCCCGACGGCTATCTGGCGTTGGTGGATGATTTGCTCTGGAGCGTCCAACATCAATTGACCCGGCGCAATCGGGTCAGACTCGTGAAACTGGTGCCCAATTTGCTGGTCAAGTTGCGTCACGGCCTACAGCTGATTCAGTATCCGCAGGAGCGTATTCCGGTCTTGTTTGACGCCTTGATCACGCTGCATGAAAAAGCATTTGAAGGTCGCCGCGTTGCACTCGTTGCCAGTGCTGCAGAGCCTGCGGCTCAGACAACTGGCGACCTGTTGGATGTCGGCATCCTGATGGATGTGCCTGATATGCTGGATGAAGAGGGCTTTTGGGCCGCCGATGACCAGGCCCAGGAATCGGCTTATTTGGAGCGTGACGTTCAACATCAATCAAATACCGACGTTCAGCTCCCCTGGTCTGCGGTGGAACTCAAGCCAGGGGTTTGGGTGGAACTGATCGTGGATGATGTGTGGCTGCGTGCGCAATTGACCTGGGCCAGTCCGCACCGGACTCTTTTCATGTTTATTTCCCGCGGCGGCCTGGCACATTCGATGTCGCGTCGCACCATGGAGCGCCTGCTGAGGAAAGGCCGGGTCCGCTTGATTTCAGATGGTCATGTGGTCGACAACGCGCTCGATGCCGTTGCCCAAACGGCTTTGCAAAACGACCTGGGTCGGGCGGAGAAACAGCCTTGATCTGAGTGGGTGGCGGCGAGGTTCTGAGCGAACCGTCGATAATGTCAGGTTTACATTCAGAAATACCCGGCACGACCCATGGCTCAATACGTATTCTCCATGAACCACCTCGGCAAGATTGTTCCGCCGAAAAAGTTCATTCTCAAAGACATTTCTCTCAGCTTTTTCCCCGGCGCCAAAATTGGCGTGCTGGGTACCAATGGCTCTGGCAAGTCCACTCTGCTCAAAATCATGGCCGGGGTCGACAAGGAGTTTGAAGGCGAAGCCATCCCCATGGCGGGTCTGAACATTGGCTACTTGCCACAAGAGCCTCAGCTCGATCCCGAACAGACGGTGCGCGAGAGCGTTGAGGCCGGCATGGGCGACGTGTTCAAGGCCAAGGCCCGGCTAGAAGAAATCTACGCAGCCTACGGCGAAGAAGATGCCGACTTTGACGCGCTGGCCGAAGAGCAGGCACGGATGGAAGCCATTATTGGCAGCACCGGCACCGATACCGAGCATCAGCTGGAAATTGCTGCTGACGCTTTGCGCCTGCCACCCTGGGAAGCCAAGGTGGGTCTGCTCTCCGGAGGCGAAAAGCGCCGGGTCGCCCTGTGCCGACTG
>DATCIC010000124.1:0-11839 GCA_036508025.1 Rhodoferax sp.
GGGGATTCGTTAATTCATGCGCTGACAAATTACTGACCAATTTGTAATTTGATCGTCACGTTCTTGTTGGGGTCCGCTTTCTATAGTTCACTCATATCGCAATGTGGCGATTGAAGCTGGACAAGACGGTACACGATGACGACCGGCCTGCCCGGAAATGTTTAACACGCTTTGAAAGGAATCATCATGAAAACCAAATTTGCTGCAACCGTATTGATCCTCGCTTCCGGCCTGATCGCTGGCGCTCCGGCCTTCGCCGGAGTCACTCGCGAACAGGTCAAAGCCGAACTCGCCGAAGCCGTTCGCACCGGTGACATCATGGCCGGTGAGGAGAGCGGCCTCAAGCTCAACGAGTTGTACCCGAACCGCTATCTGACCAAGTGAGTTTGGCCAAGCGTCACGTGCACACGCAGGAATTCGGCGTGGACGGCGCAAGGTAAACAGCCGCGGCTTTGGGCCTTCTCAGCCGTTTCATTATGCAATTCTCTGGCTGTGCGCTAGCGCACGGACGGCGGCAAGAGGAGGCCGTAAATTTCAGACCATGAAATATTTCTTCAGTTCGCGACGAACACGGTACACCGCTGCCGTGATGTTGCTCGTCTGGCTGATGTCATTGGGAATAGGTGTTGCGAATGCTTGTCTTGTGCAGCACAAGCTCTGAGGTGGACGAATTGTTGGGCCACACCGGCCTGACCATCGCCCTCACTATGATTGAGCGCATGGCACCGCCAGCTGCCCAATAAAGAAGTCGGCCATGAATCTTTTCCCAGGAATTATTTTGCGTATGACCATCAGGAGGACCGCATGGCGCCACTGATCGACGTGAAGAAATGCAGGGTGTTGCGAGCAGCACCGCGACTGATGCAAATCATGCGCGTGTTCGCCCGGCACAAGTTTCTGGGAGCCCTGCTCGGCAGGGGACACTGGCCGACGCCGAAGGAGGTACGGGAAACCTTCGAGGAGCTCGGGCTGGTCTTTCTCAAATTCGGACAGGTGCTCGCGTTGCGGCGTGACCTGCTGCCGACTGCCTACATTGAAGAGTTGGAGTTGCTGCATGACCAGTTGCCGGCAATGGATATTGACATGCTGCGCGCGACGGTCGAAGCCGAACTGGGCGCCCCGTTGACCAAGTTGTTCGCCGCGTTCGGCGAGATGCCGCTTGCCGCTGCCACCATCGCCCAGGTGCATGAGGCGACACTGTTGAACGGGCGTCACGTGGCCGTGAAGGTGCAGCGGCCCTGCCTTAAAGCAATCATCGCCACGGATATCGCGGCACTGAATTCCCTCGTAACGCTGGGAGAGGGACTTTTTCCGAGTCTGCGTGCCCTCGACCTCCCGGTTGTCGTGCGTGAATTGGCCAGCAGCCTGCACCGGGAAACTGATTTCGGTCGCGAAGCGCGTTCGATCGTGCTCATTCGCGCCGCGCTGGCCGACGTCCCCGATCTCTGGATACCGGATGTCATAGCGGAGTGTTCGGGAGAAACCGTGCTGACGATGGAGTACTCGCCCGGCGAACGGGCCGATCTCTACGCCAAGTCCCACCCGCAAGCGATGCCGCGGGTAGTCAACACCCTGGTCAAGCTGATGCTGCATTCGATCTTCGAAGAAGGCGTGTTTCATGCCGACCCGCATCCCGGCAACGTCTTCGTTCTGCCGGACGGGCGGCTCTCCCTGCTCGACTTCGGGAATACCGGCGATCTAGACGAGCCGATGCGCGAGTCGCTGACACTTCTTCTCGAAGCCGTCGTCAAAGGCGACGCGCGGGCCGCCACCGAGGCTTATCTTGAAATGGCGCCGGCGAACGAAAAAGTCAATCATGTTGCGCTGTTGGTGGACATCAAGGCCGTGCTCTATGAAATCCGCAGGACCAATCTGGCGAATGTTTCAATCGGGAATGCGTTCGAATCACTGCTGCGTGCCGGAAGCCGAAACGGAGTCCACAATCCCGGTGAGTTTGTCCTGCTGACGCGTGCGTTCGCCATCCTGGAGTCGATGATCGGCCTGCTCGCCCCGGGCTATAACCACATGGAATCGTTTCGCGAGGAGATCGCGCGCCTGACTGCGCAGCACTTCTCGCCGGAGCGGATAAAGGAAAAGACCACGAAGCTGGCACGCGAAATGGAGCGCCTGGTAACCGAAGCGCCGGGCGACACGCGACGCGTCCTGCGGCGTTTCGCCGAAGGCAATCTAGGGCGGCTGCCAGGTTTGGAGGCCGTGGGACGCCGCTTCAACCGCAATCTAGAGCGGCTCACGGGTGCCATCGCTTTCGCGGCGCTCGTGATCGGCGGCTCCATGCTGTTGATGACTCCGATGGGCGGCTGGCATGACACTCTGGGAAACACCATGATCATCAGCGGGTTTGTCGGCATTGTCATCATCTATATTCGTGCCTTGCGTCGCGATCCTGACCAACGCTAACGCTCGTTTTCTGAATGCGCCTGTGGATTGATGTCGTGTGACCGGTTTGCGCGATAGCGCACGACCGCAAGCCCGCTGCACTGTGTGGGACCATCTTCTGCAAATGTGGCGACGATGACAGGCCCTCCGGGTTCAACCGAACGAAGTACCCGCTGAACGTAGGCGCTGCGGTCTGACGCATTCGCGGCAGAGCCGCTGAAACTTGTCATCGCCGCCACCAGTGTCAAAGAGACCCTCGTCCACACGTTTTACTGACGAAGCAAAAAATTGAGCGATAGCCTCTGCGTTTTTGATAAGACGCAAACGCTTGGCGCCAACACGTGCGACGATGAGCCAGGTTCGCACCTGTACCGCTCAGGAACGCCCATGGAACGTGAAGTCACTCTGTACGAGATATTGGAAGTCAGTCCACACGCCAGCGCCCAGGTTATCAGGGCGGCCTACCGCTGCCTGGCCCAATGCAATCACCCTGATAAAAACCCAGGCAGCCCGGCTGCCAGTGAACGCCAGGCGCAGATCAACTACGCTTATGGCGTATTGTCGGATCCGAGCAAGCGTCGGCGCTATGACCAGCGCATGGGGGCGCAGCAGGAGTCTGACATTGAGCGTCGCGGCAGCGACCTGGCGACGCCAGCACACACGAAGGCCATGGATGACGCGCCACCGGTGTCGCGGGCCTTTGTCTTTCGGCCGTTCAAATAAGATTCGGGCAAGCGCCTGCTATCCGGGCTCAGTTGGCTTCGTTGAGTCGGTTGAAGCTACTCAGCAAATGCGGCACGAACGCCGTCTTGTAGCCCAGGTTGCCCGCCATGGTGTACACATTGTGGACGGTATCGCCGATGAACGACACAGCTTGGGCCTCTCCGGTCATCTGGGCGTAGTAGTGCATGTCCTTGTGCGCGTTGGCCAGCGAGAAGCGGAACAGCTGATCGTTGCCCTCCAGCACGTAGGGACGAAAACGCTGGAACGCGGTGCTGTTGGCGCCGCCGGAGGCGATCACATCGCACAGTACCTCCAGATTGACCCCGGTCTTGCTGGCGCACGAAAAGGCCTCGGCCAGGATAGCGGCGTTGCCCAGCACCACGAATTGGTGCAGCAGCTTGGTGGTATGTCCGGCGCTGACGGCCCCGCAGTAAAAGATGTTCTCTGCAAACAAGGCAAAGACCGGGCGAACGCGCGCCAGTACCTCCGGGTCGCCTCCCACCAGCAGGTTGAGCTTGCCTTCGTCGGCATGCTTGGGCGTACCGGTCATGGCCGCATCCAGGAATTGACCCCCTTTGGCAGCAATGGCCTGGGCCACGCGCCGGGTGGAGTCGGGCAGCGAGGTCGAGCAGTCCACCACCACGCAGCCGGGCTTGAGGGTTTGCAGGATGCCGTTGTCGCCAAACACCACTTCTTCAACTTGCGGCGAACCGGTGACACAGATGATGATGACATCGGCTGTTGCCGCGACCTCGGCGGAAGTTGCGAGGGGCCGTGCGCCGAGCGCCAGCAGGCTGGCGCAGCGCTCCTCATCCGCCTTCTTGCGGATCAGCAAGCCCACCGGGTGGCCCTTGGCCAGCACATGTTTGACCATGCCGCAGCCCATCATGCCGACGCCGATAAAGCCGACCTTTAGGCTGGAGGTTGAATCGTTCATCGCTTCTTTCCTTGTGTTGACTTGATTGATATTTAGGGTGGATTGGCGAGAATTTCACCTGGCTCGCAACGCAAGCTGTTCGTCACAGGTAGGGCTTGAGCCAGCCCAGTCCAGCCGACGTGCCGCCGGGCTTCATGCCGGCCTGTGGCCGGTACTCACAACCGACCCAGCCGGTGTAGCCCAATTCGTCCAGTACCGAGAACAGGTAGGGGTAATTCAGCTCGCCCAGATCGGGCTCATGGCGCTGCGGCACGCCGGCAATCTGGATATGGCCGACATTGCCGCTCGGCAGGTATTGGCGCAGCTTCGTCGCCAGGTCGCCTTCAACGATCTGGCAGTGGTACAGGTCCATCTGCACCTTGAGGTTGGGCGCGCCCACCTCGGCCAGCACCGCGTGCGCGTCGTCCTGGCGGTTCAGGTAAAAGCCGGGAATGTCGCGCGTGTTGATCGGCTCGATCAGCACATCGACGCCCTGTTTGGCGGCTTCCAGCGCGGCCCAGCGCAATTGGCTGATGTAGGTGGGGCGCAGCGTCGCACGCTCGGTGCCCGCGGGCAACAGCCCGGCCATGACATGAACGCGCGGGCAGTCCAATGCGGCTGCGTAGTCGAGGGCTTTGCCGATACCGGCACGGAACTCGGCTTCGCGCCCGGGCAGGCACGCCAGACCCCGCTCGCCGACATCCCAATCGCCGGGCGGCGCGTTGAACAGCACCTGCTGCAGGCCATTCGCCTTCAGGCGCGCGGCGATCTCGCGGCTCTCGAATGCATAGGGAAACAGGTACTCGACCGCCTTGAAGCCGTCTTGGGCGGCGGCCGCAAAACGGTCAAGAAAGTCAAGCTCGGGGTAGAGCATGGAAAGGTTGGCTGCAAATTTAGGCATGGGGTTCACCAGCGGGCGCCGAAGGTGTGGCGCAGTTCGATAATTTGGGATTCGGTCAGGGGCTCGGGTGCCAATGCACTCAGGCTTACCAGCCGGGCGGTTTCTTCAAGTTCTTCCAGTGTGGCCATGGCAGCGGCGGGCGAGTCGTGCCAGACATTGGGCCCCAGCCGCGACAGCATCACGGCGCGAATCGGCGTGCCGGCTTGGCCATAACGCGAAATAGCCTGCGCCACCAGTTGCGCCGCTTCGGGCGCCCCGGGGCGGTGGTAGGCAATCACGGGCACGTGCCCTACCTTCATCACAAAGTAGGGCGTCACGGCAGGCAGCAGCTCCTTGTTGCCGGGCTGCAGCGTCAGTGCCACGCAGTGCGTGCTGTGGGTGTGGATCACACACCGGGTATTTGGATTAAATTGGGCTGCAGCCCTGTAGATATGGGCATGCAGTGCTATTGTTTTGCTAGCTTTGTCGCCGCTCAGCTGCTGCGCCTGCGCGTCCAGTCGCGCCAGCCGGGCCGGGTCGAGAAAACCCAGGCAGGCATCAGTCGGCGTGATCAGGAAGCCGCCCCCTTCTGACTCATCCAGCCGCACGCTGATATTGCCGGCGGTGGCATGCACATAGCCGCGTTCGAACAGGCTGCGCCCGACACGGCAGATTTCTTCGCGGGCTTGCGATTCAGTCATGCCAGCAACGCAAAGGCTTTGCTGAAGAAGTCATCGGCGCCAAAGTTGCCGGACTTCAGCGTCAGGTGCAGGCCCGCCCCAGGTGCGGCGTTGGCTTGGGCATGGCACCAGGGCACACCGGGGTCGATTTGCGGGCCGATCTTCATTTGCGTGATGTTCAAAGCCTGCACGCAGGCGCCCGAGGTTTCGCCGCCGGCCACGACCAGCTGGCGCACGCCAAGCGCCACCAGCCCGCGTGCGATTTCCGCCAGGGTACGCTCCACCATGGCGCCGGCTTCTTCCACGCCGAGCTGCGCTTGCACCGCCTTGACCGCATGGGAATCGGCGGTCGAATAAATCAGCACGGGACCCTGGCTCAGCAGTGGCGCGGCCCAAGCCAGCGCCTGCGTCGTTACATCGACCCCGGCGGCGATCTGCAAGGCATCGACCCCAAACGCCGGCCGGCCCGCCTGGATGAACGCCAGCACCTGCCGATTGGTCGCCAGCGAGCAACTGCCGGACACGACCGCCTGCAGGCCGGTGGCTCGGGGAAGCGCGCTGGCAGTGCTGGAGGGTGCAATCCCGAAATTGGCGGGCAGGCCAATGGCGACGCCCGAGCCGCCCGTTACCAGCGGCATGCCGCTGAGCGCCGCCCCCAGGCGAAGCAGGTCATCGTTGGAGATGGCGTCCACGATGGCCAGGCCGACCCCCTGCGCACGTAGCTGGTCGATGCGCGTGCGAATCGCGGCCTCGCCCTGCGCCACCACCTTGTAGTCGATCAAGCCCACCTTGCGGCGGCATTGCCCCTGCAGCACGCGCACCAGGTTGGCGTCCGTCATGGGGGTGAGCGGGTGGTTTTGCATGCCGCTCTCATTGAGCAGCACGTCGCCGACGAACAGATGTCCCTTGAATACGGTGCGCTGGTTGTCCGGGAAGGCTGGCGTGGCGATGGTGAAGTCGGTCCCGAGCGCGTCCATCAGCGCCTCCGTCACCGGGCCGATATTGCCTTGCGCCGTGCTGTCAAAGGTGGAGCAGTACTTGAAGTAGATTTGCTGCGCGCCCTGCGCCTGCAGCCAGCGCAGCGCCGCCAGCGACTGCGCAATGGCTTCATCCACAGGCAATGTGCGTGACTTGAGCGCCACCACCACGGCGTCGGCATCGGAGTCGAGCGGCTGCGCTGGTACACCCATCGCCTGCACGACGCGCATACCGGCGCGCACCAGGTTGTTGGCCAGATCGGTGGCGCCGGTAAAGTCGTCGGCAATGCAGCCCAGCACTAGTTTTTTCATGGCTTTTTTGGCAACTCAATGCCGGGAAATATCTTGATGACTGCGCTGTCGTCCTCGCGCGCGAAGCCTGCCGTGGACGCCTGCATGAACATCTGGTGAGCCGTGCTGGACAGCGGCAGCGGAAACTTGCTGGCGCGCGCCACATCCAGTACCAGCCCCAGGTCTTTGACAAAAATATCCACAGCCGACAGCGGCGTGTAGTCGCCGCTGAGCACATGGGCCATGCGGTTCTCGAACATCCAGCTGTTGCCTGCGCTGTGGGTGATCACCTCGTACAGCGCCTTGGCGTCCACACCCTCGCGCAAGCCCAGTGCCATGGCCTCGGCCGCAGCGGCGATGTGCACGCCAGCCAGCAGCTGGTTGATAATTTTGACCTTGCTGCCCGCGCCGGCCTGGTCACCGAGCCGGTAGACCTTGGCTGCCATGGCGTCAAGCAGGGGCCCGACCGCGGCATAGGCCTCGGGCTTGCCCGCGGTCATCATCGTCATCTCGCCACTGGCGGCCTTGGCGGCGCCACCGGAAATGGGGGCGTCGAGGTAGAAGATGCCCAGCGCAGCGAGGCGCGCCTCCAGCGCAATCGACCAGTTGGGGTCCACGGTGGAGCACATCACAAACACGCTGCCGCGCTTCATGGCCGCAGCGCAGCCGCCGTCGCCAAACAGCACGCTTTCGGTCTGCGCGGCGTTGACCACCACCGACACAATGACGCTGCACTGCGCCGCCAGTTCGGCCGGTGACGCACAAGCCACGCCGCCATCGGCGGCAAAGGCTTGCGCCGCCTCACTGCGCACGTCAAAAACATGCACCTGACTGCCATGGCGGCGCAGCGAGCGCGCCATCCCGCTGCCCATGGCCCCAAGGCCGATTACGCCTACGTTTGATGTCATTTGTTGGTTTCCTTCAATTAGAAATCAGTCGAGCAGCACCGTGTCTGCCACCCAATTTTATATGGTTATCATACAAATGATGAGTCAACCCAACATCCGGGTTTACCCTGAATCGCAGACACGAAGCGGGTCCGCCCCAACGGGCTGGCGAGTCAGCTCCGCGCCGGCAGTCCGGAGACCAGCGGCCGTGCCAGTTGCACCCCCGCCTGCTGCCAAAACGCCGGGTCAGCCTGCTCAATGCGCAGGATGGCGTTATCCATGTGCCGCGCCGCGGCCTTGCGCGCCGCGGCCGCGTCGCCGGCTTCAATGGCGCGCAAAATCTTGTCATGCTCGGCACTCACCTGGCGCGCGAAGTCGGCCCGGCGCGCTTCATTGGCCCGCGTGACGCGGGTGGCCCCGCGCAGGAACTGGCCCAGGTATTCCAGCGTTCCAATCAAAAAGGGGTTGCGCGCTGCCTCCGCGATGGCGCGGTGGTATTGCACGTCTTCGTCCACGCCGTCGCCACCGGCTTGCACTGCCTTGTCCAGCAGCGCAATGGATTTTGCGATGCGCTTGATGTCGGTCTGGGTCCGCCGTTGTGCGGCCAAGCCGGCCACCTCGGCCTCCAGCGCGCGGCGCACTTCCACCATCTGGATCACCGCCTGCCGGGAGACGGCCGACTTGGCATCAAAGTTGAGCGGTGAAAAGCCCAATTCCTTGACATACACACCACTGCCTTGCCGTGAATCGACCAAGCCCAGCGATTTGAGCCGCGAGACCGCTTCTCGCACCACCGTGCGGCTGACAGCGAATTGCGCTACCAGCGCCGCCTCGGTCGGCAGCCTGGCCCCCACGGCCAGCCGTCCGGCCCGGATCTCCGCGGCAAGCGCATCCGCCACCTGATCGGAAAGGTAGGCACCGGGCGTGATGGGTTTGAACTGAGCGGTCATGGGAGAAGTTAAATTCATCGTGCAACTCTATCACCCGGCAGGCGAACGCCTGCCGGGCTTGGGTTCACGCTATCTGGCGTAAACCAGATCGCGCAGACCGAGCGAAAGGACCGGCACGTAGGAGATGACCATCAGGCAGGCCAGCACCACCAGCACGAACGGGATCAGGTCCTTGATCATGCGATCCAGCGAGATGCGCGCCACGGTGCAGGCGGCAAACAGGTTGACGCCGAACGGCGGCGTGATCATGCCCAGGGCCAGGTTCACCACCATGATCAGGCCAAAGTGCACCGGATCAATGCCAAAGTGGATGGCCACCGGTGCCAGGATCGGGGCCAGCACAATGATGGCGGCTCCGGTCTCGATGAACATGCCAATGACGAACAGCGCAGCGTTGACACCCAGCAGGAAGTAAGCCGGCGTTTTCAAGACATCCTGCAACCAGAGACCGATCGCCTCCGGCACGCCCGCACGCGTGATCAGGAACGCAAACAGTCCAGCGTTGGCAATGATGAACATGATCACCGCCGACGACAGCACCGACTTGCGCAGGATGTTGTAGAGGTCAGGGAACTTGATCTCGCGGTAGATCACCAGACCCACGATCAGCGCGTAAAACACCGCCACCGCCGAAGCCTCGGTCGGGGTGAAAATGCCACCGTAAATACCGCCCAGAATAATGACCGGCATCAGCAGTGCCCAGCCGGCCTTCCAGGTCGCCTGGCCGACCGACAGACGGCCGTCGCCATCGTTCTTGCCCCAGCCCTTGTACTTGCAGTAACCCCAGACAAACAGCATCAGCGCGCCACTGATGAACAGGCCCGGACCAAAGCCGGCGATGAACAGTTCGCCAATGGACACTTCAGCGCTGACGCCATACAGAATCATCGGGATCGAGGGAGGGATGATGACGCCGAGCTCGGCACTGGTGGCCTGCAACGCCGCCGCCCAGGTGGTGGGGTAGCCGTGTTTGATGAGCGCAGGAATCAGGATCGTACCAATGGCGAAGGTGGTGGCCACCGATGAGCCGGACACCGATGCGAAGATCATGCAGGTCAGCACGCAAGTCATTGGCAGGCCGCCCTGCACGCCGCCCACCAGGCTCTTGGCAAAATCCACCAGGCGGCGGGAAATGCCACCTGTTTCCATGATGTTGCCGGCCAGGATAAAAAACGGAATGGCGGCCAGCGGGAATTTGTTAATGGCGTTGAACATCTCCTTCACGGAGATCAGCATGCTGGCGTTGGACGCCTGGATGCCCAGGACCGATGCCAGTCCGATGGACACGGCCACGGAAACAGTGAGGGCGAAGCACAGCACCATGGTGCTTAACATGACGGCGGTCATACTGCGGTCTCCAATTCAAGACGCTGGGTGTCCAGCAGATTACCGAAGATGCCGATCAGGCTGAACAAGCCGCCCACCGGCATGGCGAGGTAGGCCCAGAACATCGACAGGCTTTCCAGTCCGGCCATGGTTTGGACCCTGCCCCGCACGGCGTAGTCCCAGCCCCACCAGATGATGATGCAAATCAACCCGGTGGCGGCGAGGCACACCACCCAGTCGAGCAAACGGCGCATGCGTGGCGGGCTCCAGCGGTAAAGCACGTCCACACTGACCATGGCACCTTGGCGAAACGCCGTCGGAATACCCAGAAACACCATCCAGATCAGGCTGAAACGAATCAGCACCTCGGTCCATTCAGCGGGTATTTCGAGCACGAAGCGAGTAATGATCTGGAACATGGCCAGACTGGCCGCCAGCAGCAGCATGGCACAGGCGGTGTACAACGACAGTCCGCTGGTCCACCGCTCCAGCCGGAGAAATTTTTCTTTCATTGCAATATCAACCTGAAATGGAAAGTTGTAAAAAAACACCCGACGCTTGCGCGCTTCGGGTGTTAGTTGCTGCAAAATTAATAGCAATTACTTGTAGTTGCGGATTTTGTCCATATTGGCTTTGCCGAACTGCTTTTCGAAATCAGCGTACACCGGTGCAAGCTTGGCCACGAACTTGGTCTTGTCAATGTTCTCGGTCACCTCCATGCCCTTGCCACGCAGGTAAGTCACACCCATGGCATCGTCGGCGTCAACCCGGGCCCGGTTGGCCTTGACGGCCACTTTGGCGGCTTCCAGAAACACCTTCTGGTCAGCCGGGGTGAGCTTGTCGAACGCTTCCTTGTTCATCAAAAAGATGGCGGGCGAATAGACGTGGCCGGTGAGAGATATGTACTTTTGCACCTGGTCAAATTTGGCTGCCATGATCACGGACAAGGGGTTTTCCTGGCCGTCGACGGTGCCCTGCTGCAGCGCAGTGAATACCTCGGCCATGGCCATCGGTGTCGTCACAATGCCCAGGCCCTTGTAGGCGGCCACGTGCACCGGGTTTTCCATGGTGCGAATCTTCAGGCCCTTGAGGTCATCCGGGGTTCTGATGGTGTGCTTGCTGTTGGTCATGTTGCGCATGCCGTTCTCGCCCCAGGCCAGCGCCTTGAAACCCTTGGGGTCGAACTTGGCCAGCATTTCCTGACCGATCGGGCCGTCCAGCACGGCACGGGCATGCGCCTTGTCCCGAAACAAGAACGGCACATCCAGGATCTTGGTCTCGGGCACAAAGTTGGGCACCGGGCCCGAGGAGGTGAAGGTCAGCTCCTGGGTGCCGAGTTGCACGGCCTCGATGGACTCACGCTCACTGCCCAACGAGGCGTTGTAGAAAGTCTGAATCTTGTAGCGCCCCGCTGTTCCCTTCTCCACTTCCTTGGCGAAGGTGTCGATGGCAATGCCCTGGTGCGAGTTTTGCGCAATGGCAATGTTGATACGCATGGTGGCCTGGGCTGCGGCAATGGCGACAAAACCCATGGCCAAAGACAGGCCAATAACCAGTTTTCTCAATTTCATGGAAAGTATCCTCAGTTTGGAACGGTGGTACAAGTTGTCATACAACTTGTGTATTGTTATCTGATGGGCAGCTTGATGGCATAGGTATTTTCCCTGATGTACTCGCGAATAATGTCGTCAAAGCTTTCTTCCGGCAACAAACCAAGACCGCTGGCTCGCACTGCATGAATGCGGGCCGGCCAAGTCTTGACAATGTTGCGGATGGCCAGGTCTGGCGTCCAGTCGATCAAAGCGGTAGCCG
>DATCIC010000125.1:0-3607 GCA_036508025.1 Rhodoferax sp.
TGTGTTCGACATTGCAGAAGAAGCCATCCGCATGCACAAGGCGGCCTTTGGCGCGGACCCGGTGCTGGCCAGCATGTTGGACGCTGGTGGCGAATACGCCTGGCGCACGCGTGGCGAAGAGCACATGTGGACGCCCGACGCGATTGCCAAGCTGCAGCACAGCACGCGCGCCAACAACTGGAACACCTACAAGGAATACGCGCAGATCGTCAACGACCAGAGCAAACGTCACATGACGCTGCGTGGCTTGTTTGAATTCAAGATTGACCCCGCCAAAGCTATTCCCGTGGAGCAGGTCGAATCCGCCAAGGAGATTGTCAAACGCTTTGTCACCGGTGCCATGTCGCTCGGATCGATCTCCACCGAAGCGCACGCCACGCTGGCGGTGGCCATGAACCGCATCGGCGGCAAGAGCAATACCGGCGAAGGCGGCGAAGACCCGGCGCGTTACCGCAACGAGCTCAAAGGCATCCCGATCAAACTCGGCGACACGCTCAAGAGCGTGATTGGTGCCGACGTGGTGGAGGTCGACTTGCCTTTGCAGGACGGCGATTCTTTACGTTCGCGCATCAAGCAGGTGGCCTCGGGTCGCTTTGGCGTCACCGCCGAATACCTGAGCAGCGCCGACCAGATCCAGATCAAGATGGCGCAAGGGGCCAAGCCGGGTGAAGGCGGGCAGCTGCCCGGTGCCAAGGTGTCGGACTACATTGGCCGCTTGCGCCATTCGGTGCCCGGTGTGGGTTTGATTTCACCACCGCCGCACCACGACATTTACTCGATTGAAGACCTGGCACAACTGATTCACGACCTGAAAAACGTGGCGCCGCACGCCAGCATCAGCGTCAAGCTGGTCAGTGAAATCGGCGTTGGCACCATCGCCGCAGGCGTTGCCAAGTGCAAGGCCGACCATGTGGTGATCGCCGGCCATGATGGCGGCACCGGCGCCTCGCCCTGGTCGTCCATCAAACACGCGGGCAGTCCCTGGGAAATCGGTCTGGCCGAAACCCAGCAAACGCTGGTGCTCAATCGCTTGCGTTCGCGCATCCGGGTGCAGACCGATGGCCAGATCAAGACCGGGCGTGACGTCGCCATTGGTGCCCTGCTGGGCGCTGACGAATTTGGCTTTGCCACGGCCCCGCTGGTGGTCGAAGGCTGCATCATGATGCGCAAATGCCACCTCAACACCTGCCCGGTCGGCGTCGCCACGCAAGACCCGGCGTTGCGTAAAAAATTCTCCGGCAAGCCCGAGCATGTGGTGAACTACTTTTTCTTCATTGCCGAAGAAGTGCGCCACATCATGGCCCAGTTGGGCATCGCCAAGTTTGACGACCTGATTGGCCGCTCGGACCTGCTCGACATGCGCGCAGGCATTGAACACTGGAAAGCCAGCGGCCTGGACTTCAGCCGCTTGTTTGCGCAAGCCAACGCACCGGTCGGCGTGCCGCGCTTCCAGACCGAAACGCAAGACCACGGCCTGGAGAAATCGCTCGACAACATCCTGATCGCCAAGAGCCGCGCCGCCATCGACAAGGGCGAAAAAGTGCAGTTCATGGAAATGGCGCGCAACGTGAACCGCTCGGTCGGCGCCATGCTGTCCGGCGCGGTGACGCAGGTCCACCCCGAAGGTTTGCCCGACAACACCATCCGCATCCAGCTGGAAGGCACCGGCGGTCAGTCCTTTGGTGCGTTCCTGGCGCGCGGCATCACGCTCTACCTGATTGGCGATGCCAATGACTACACCGGCAAGGGTCTCTCGGGCGGCCGTATCGTGGTGCGCCCCAGCATCGAGTTTCGGGGTGACGCGATCAAGAACACCATCGTCGGCAACACCGTGATGTATGGCGCCACCAGTGGCGAGGCCTACTTCAGCGGTGTCGCGGGCGAGCGTTTTGCGGTGCGCCTGTCGGGTGCGACCACCGTGGTCGAAGGCACGGGCGACCATGGCTGCGAGTACATGACCGGCGGCACCGTGGCGGTGCTGGGCATCACCGGGCGCAACTTTGCCGCGGGCATGAGCGGCGGCATTGCCTATGTCTATGACGAGGACGGCAAGTTTGCCAAGCGCTGCAACACCGACATGGTGTCGCTGTCCAAGGTGTTGACAGCGGCGGAGCAAAAGGAAACGGTGGAGGCCAGTCTTTGGCACCGCGGCCAGAGCGATGAGGCGCAACTCAAGAAGCTGCTGGAAGAGCACAACCGCTGGACCGGCAGCAAGCGCGCGCGCGAATTGCTGGACAACTGGGATCTCGCCCGGCTCAAGTTCGTCAAGGTATTCCCCAACGAGTACCAGCGTGCGCTCGCCAAGATTTATGCACAAAAGGAGGCTCTAGCCCTCACCAGCCGTGCACAAGCAGCTACCAAAAAAGAAGTAGCCCCCGCTAAATAAGGAAAAGAATCATGGGAAAAATCACGGGTTTCATGGAGTTTGAGCGCATTGAAGAAGGCTACAAGCCGACACAAGAGCGCTTGAAGAATTACAAAGAGTTTGTCATCGGCCTGAACGACGCACAAGCCAAGCAGCAGGCAGCGCGCTGCATGGACTGCGGCACGCCGTTTTGCACCAGCGGCTGCCCGGTCAACAACATCATTCCGGATTTCAACGACCTGGTGTACCGGGGCGACTGGAAAAATGCGATTGACGTGCTGCACAGCACCAACAACTTCCCCGAGTTCACCGGGCGCATCTGCCCGGCCCCGTGCGAAGCGGCTTGTGTGCTCAACGTGAATGACGACGCGGTTGGCATCAAGTCGATCGAGCACGCCATCATCGACCGCGCCTGGTCCGAAGGCTGGGTGCAGCCGCAGCCTGCAACACACCAGACCGGCAAAAAAGTGGCGGTGGTGGGTTCCGGCCCGGCCGGCATGGCAGCAGCGCAGCAGTTGGCCCGGGTCGGCCACGACGTTACCCTGTTCGAGAAGAACGACCGCGTCGGCGGCTTGCTGCGTTACGGCATTCCCGACTTCAAGCTGGAAAAATCGCACATCGATCGCCGCGTGGAACAGCTGCAAAAAGAAGGCGTCACCATTCGCACCGGCGTCCTGGTCGGTGAAATGCCCAAGGGTTCCAAGATCACCAACTGGGCCAAGGAAACGATTTCTGCGCAGCAGCTGCAACAGGACTTTGATGCCGTGCTGCTGACCGGCGGCGCCGAGCAGTCGCGCGACCTGCAGATCGCGGGGCGCGACCTCGACGGCGTCTACTTCGCCATGGAATTTTTACCGCAGCAAAACAAGGTCAACGCCGGTGACAAGCTCAAAGGCCAGCTGCGCGCCACTGACAAACACGTCATCGTGATCGGCGGCGGCGACACCGGCAGCGACTGCGTGGGCACCAGCAACCGCCACGGCGCCGCCAGCGTGACCCAGTTTGAAGTCATGCCGCAACCGCCCCTGGAAGAAAACCGGCCGCTGACCTGGCCCAATTGGCCCATGAAGCTGCGCACCAGTTCCAGCCACGACGAAGGCTGCACGCGTGAGTTCGCTATTTCCACCAAGGAATTCATCGGTGAAAAAGGCAAGCTCACCGGCCTCAAGACGGTCCACATCGAGTTCAAGGACGGCCAGATGGTAGAGATTGCCGGTACCGAGAAAACCTACCCCGCCGCCC
>DATCIC010000126.1:0-3003 GCA_036508025.1 Rhodoferax sp.
CCGCGCTGGGCCCTGGCAACTATGCCTGGACGGCCATCATCACCAGTGGCGCCGAGCGCATCACCGTCGGTTCGGGCCAAACCACCATCACGCCCGACGTGACTACGCAAATAGCCGGCTTCGATCCGCGCAGTGTTGCCCAGCGCGCGCTGGAGGCTTGTGAAGCCGCCATGGCCACGTTCAACGCCACCGGCGGCAAGGTCAAGAAATACGATATTGCCGGTCGCTCGATGGAATTTCAAACCATCGGCGACCTGATGACGCTGCACAGCTTTTGGAAAGCGAAGGTCATGGGTGAGCTGCACATGCAGTCGGTGGCCAACGGCCTGGGCAATCCGCGCAACCTATTCAACCGATTTGTGAGCCCTCAATGAACACACCCGTCAGCAGATCATGGGAGAACGCCGCGCGCGTGGCCTTGCCCACGGGCGCCGTCGTGCCTGACCTCACGGTCAAGCGCAGCCAGGTGCTGACCCAGTGGAACGCCCAGCGCAATGCCGCGCGCGGTGCCGCCCTGCAGCGTGAGCGCCTGGCAGAGCAGTCGCGCGCCTATGGCGGCGCCGCCGTCAACCGGCTGACCAGCGACTGGAGCGCAATGAACACCAGCGCCGACAGCGAGATACTCACCAGCCTGCGCATCTTGCGCAGCCGCAGCCGCCAACTGGTGCGCGACAACGAGTATGCCAAGCACGCGGTGCGCGTCATCACAAACAACGTGGTGGGCAACGGCATCGGCCTGCAGGCGCAGGTGGTGAGTGCCGGCGGCAAGCTGCAAACCCCGATCAATGACAGCATCGAGGCCGCCTGGGCCAAGTGGTCTGAAAAGTCCACCTGCCACACCGCCGGCATGCTGAACTTTGCCGAAATCGAGCGCTTCGCCATCAGCCAGCTGGTGACCGCGGGCGAGGTCATTTTCAGGAAAATACGCCAACCCTTTGGCGGCGGCACCATCCCCCTGGCGCTGGAGGTGATGGAGGCCGACCTGCTGCTCGACAACTGGCAGACCGCCCGTGCGCCCAACGGCAACGCCATCCGCATGGGTGTCGAAATCGACCAGTGGCACCGCCCGGTGGCCTACTGGTTTAGTCCCACCCACCCAGGTGACTACCAGTTCACCACCTTCCAGCCTTCGCGCTTTATCCGCGTGCCGGCTGAAGACATCATCCACCTCTACATCATCGACCGCTGGCCGCAGACACGGGGCGAGCCCTGGTTCCATGCTGCCCTAAAAACACTGCACAACGTCAGCGGCTACGAAGACGCCGAGATCGTCAAGGCCCGCGCCAGCGCCAACATCGTCGGCTTCATCCGGTCGCCCGAACCCCTGGCGGCTGACGGCACAGTCAATGGCCGCAAGGTGCTCGACACCGAGCCCGGCACCTGGCAGACCTTGCTGCCCGGCGAAGACGTGGCGGGCTTCGCGCCCAACACGCCCAACCCGGCCGTAGACCCCTTCCTGCGCTACATGCTGCGCAAGATGGCGGTGGGCATTGGTGTCTCTTATGAGAGCCTGAGCCGCGACTACAGCCAGAGCAACTACAGCGGCAGCCGCATGGGCCTGCTCGACGACCGCGACCTGTACCGCATGGTGCAGGGCTTCCTGTGCCGCAACCTGCGCCAGGACATTCACCGCGAGTTCCTGGACGCCGCCGTCCTGGTGGGCGCCGTCAAAGTCGGTACCGACTACTACAGCAACTCGGCCAAGTACCAGGCGGTGCGCTACAAGCCGCGTGGCTGGAGCTGGATCGACCCCGCCAAAGAAGTTGCCGCCTTCAAGTCGGCAGTGCGCTCGGGCTTTATGACTGTCGGCGACGTGATCGCCCAGACCAGCCCGGACTCGGATGTTGAAGATACCTTTAAGCGGCGCGAACAAGAGCTCGACATGGCCGACGAAATGGGCTTGGTGTTTGACACCAACCCGGCGCAGGTCAATGAAAAAGGCCAAGAGCAAGCCGCTCCAGTGCCAGGCGCAGACGGCGCTGACGCCGCAGCCGCCGCCGATGGCGATGCACCAGCAGACGACACATCCGACACCAAGCAATAGGACGCACCATGACCACCAAAACCCGCCCCGAAACATTGGCGCCCCAGATGCGCACTGCATCCATGCGCCTGCTGGCCGCTGCCGATGGCAAGCGGACTGTGCAGGTTGACGACGCCGCGCGCACCGCGCAACTGGCCTTCAGCTCCGAAGAACCATGCGACATGTGGTACGGCACCGAGATTCTCAGCCATGCCCCCGGCGCCATGCGCACCGGCGTTCGTCAGCAGACCATGCCGATGCTGTTCAACCATGACATGGATGACTTGCTGGGCGTGGTCGAGGCGATCGAGATTGGAGCCGATGGCATTGGCCGCGCGACGGTTCGCTTTGGCAAAGACGAGCGTGGCGACTGGGCCATGAAACAGGTCGCCGACGGCATCCTGGTCAACGTTTCATTCATGTACCGGGTCTATAAATGGCTCGAAGACACCGAGGCCGACACCGTCACTGCGACGGACTGGGAGCCTCTCGAAATCACGCTGTGCACTGTGCCAGCGGACCCCACCGTTGGCGTTGGCCGCAGTGCCAGCGCTGACGTTGCCAACGGCGTGCAACTCCAACGAGCTGCAGTCGAATCCCCCGCGCCTGTGGCGCAAACCATCGTTCTTCATCAACCCCAGGAGCATTCCATGAACCTTCGTAAACAACGCCTGCTTGAGCAGGTCACCGGCGAAGCCTCGCCGTCCGGTACCGGCCAGTCGGCACCTGCAGCTGGCACCTCGCTGTCGGCTACCTCCATCAGCAACGGCGAATCTGCCCGCGCCGCCGACTTGGCCACGCAGCAGCGCGGCGCCGAAGGCGAGCGTGCCCGCATGACCGAGATCGAGGCGCTGAGCCGCAAATACAGCCTCAGCCCGGAGTTGCGCACGCAGCTGATCCAGCGCGGCGCCACCATCGAGCAAGCCCGCCTCACCGCCGCCGACGTGGTGCTGGAGCGCGCGCAAAAGAGCGGCAGCGTG
>DATCIC010000127.1:0-8627 GCA_036508025.1 Rhodoferax sp.
CTGGGCGTCACCGCCGGCATCACCCCGTTCAACTTCCCCGTCATGGTGCCGCTGTGGATGTGGCCGATGGCTGTTGCCTGCGGCAACACCTTTGTGCTCAAGCCGTCCGAGCGCGACCCCTCAAGTGCCCTGTTGGTGGCAGAACTGGCGCTGCAGGCCGGCCTGCCACCGGGCGTGCTCAATGTGGTCAACGGCGACAAGGAAGCGGTGGATGCGCTGCTCACCGACAAGCGCGTGCAAGCCATCAGCTTTGTCGGCTCGACCCCGATTGCTGAATACATTTATGCCACCGGCTGTGCCCACGGCAAGCGCGTGCAAGCCCTGGGCGGTGCCAAGAACCACGCGGTGGTGATGCCGGATGCCGACATTGCCAATGCCGTGAACGCGCTGATGGGCGCCGCTTACGGCTCGTGTGGCGAGCGCTGCATGGCGATACCCTTGGTGGTAGCGGTGGGCGATGCCACGGCCGACGCGGTCGTGGCCGGCCTGAAGGCTGAAATGGCCAAGATGAAAGTCGGCCCCGGCACCGACTCAGCCAATGACATGGGCCCGCTGATCACCAAGGCGCACCTCGAAAAAGTCCGGGGCTATGTCGACCAGGGCGTGACCGAGGGCGCGACGCTGGTGGTCGATGGCCGCGGCGTCACGGTCAGCGGTCATGAGGGCGGTTACTTTCTGGGCGCTTGCCTGTTTGACCACGTCAAACCCGGCATGACGATTTACCAGGAAGAAATCTTTGGCCCGGTTCTGGGCGTGATGCGTGTCAAGACCCTGCAAGAAGCGATGGACCTGATCAACGCCCACGAGTACGGCAACGGCACCTGCATCTTCACCCGCGACGGCGAAGCGGCCCGGTACTTCAGCGACCACATCCTGGTCGGCATGGTCGGCATCAACGTGCCGCTGCCCGTGCCCGTGGCGTACCACTCGTTTGGGGGCTGGAAGCGTTCGTTGTTTGGCGACCTGTCCGCCTACGGGCCCGACGCCGTGCGCTTTTACACCAAGCGCAAGACCATCACCCAGCGCTGGCCCTCAGCGGGCGTGCGCGAAGGCGCTGTCTACAGCTTTCCCAGCAGCCGCTAGCCCGGGTTTGATCATCCCGAGTTAATCGGGACGAATCTGTAACTTCAGAGGTCTCTGGGCGAGATGGTACCAAGTAGATCGGGTTAGCGCAGCGTAACCCGACATCACCCTGGCGCAATGCATGTCGGGTTACGCCTTGCGGCTAACCCGACGCGGGTGAGCCGTGGCGTTAATTTATACGTTTTTAGGCGCTAGCCCTCGTCCATCATGCGTAAGTAGCTACTCCATTAATAGCACCAACACGACTGCCACGGGGGCACAGACCGCGCCAGCGGTTTGCTGATGTTTTCTTTCACTCATGCGCAGCACCGTAGGAATCCCCTAAAAGGGAGTGGAGGATGTCAAGAATGCTCAGCCACCAGGCGCAAAGCTTCCGGCATTTTTTGTGCAATAGCCAAGAGCGTCTTGGCGGCCCCCGTGGGTTCACGTCGCCCCTGCTCCCAGCCCTGCAAGGTGCGCACGGAAACACCCAACAGCCGGGCAAACTCAACTTGCGACAAGCCTGAGTTCTGGCGGGCTGCAATCACGGGTGAATAGACGACCCGGGTTTTTCCCGCTTTGGCTTCGTTCAAAGACTGCAATATCTCGGCACCCAGGTCGCGCCCGGCTTCCCACACTGCCAATTCTTCATCTGTCATGGGTTGGGATCGTGCTGGCATGTTTAATCTCCAAAAGTTGTTTCACTGGAATGCTGTCGGCCTTGGATTTGGAATACATCGTCAGCAATAACAGCTCACCCAAGGCATTGCGCGCAAAGTAGATCACCCGCACGCCGCCGCTTTTGCCTGACCCGGCACGCGACCAACGCACTTTGCGCAAACCGCCAGAGCCAACAATCACGTCACCTGCCTCGGGGGTCTTGGCTAAAAAGGCAGCAAATGCGCCGCGTTCATCTTCTGTCCAGTACATGGGCCAAAGCCTTTGAAAGGTTTCTGACTCGACGATGGTTAATATTGGGCGATTATGCGTCATTGGCGTAGTTGTGGCAATTTGCATGTCGTGTTACGCCTTGCGGCTAACCCGACCTACGCGGGTGAGCAGTGGCGTGAATTTATACGTTTTTAGACTCTAGCCCCCGTGTACTATGCATGAGTAGCTACTAAATTCATATCAAATCAGGACTCGGCTGGCGTACCTACGGCCATCTGAAAGTGGTTTGCCGCATTCGGCCAGAGTTGGCCATTGACCACCGCGTCGATCTCCAGCATCAGCTCGCGGGTACGGGTCAGAGCTGCGACGACGTTGCTGTAGTGCTGGATGTCGGCAAAATCAAGTTGACGGCCTTTGCGGTCTTTGAGCCACTTTTCACATACTTGATAGCCCCCAACCTTGAAACTCCAAGTATCCAAAGGCACGCCGTCGAAGTATTGACTGGCATTGATCCAGACGCGGCCACTGCTGGGCTCAAAGCGGGGCTTCTCCACTTCATTGCTGCCCTGCACGGCGAACTTGACGCGCGAGGTCGTGCGCACGTTTTTAAGCAAGTGCAGGTTGATCAACTGCTGGCCCAATGGCAGCAAGGCGCTCCAAATCGCTGCAAAATTAGTAGCTGCTTGCGCAGTATCGACGGGGGCTAGAGCCTGATTTGACAGTGGAATTCTTGGAAAGTCGCTTTTCAGGAAGCCTGCGTAGCGGCTGCGGTAGCTGGGCGCGTGCAGCACCGCATAAACGTAGGCCAGCACGTCCTCAGGCGTGACACCTTCAGGCAGTCCGTGCGGCGGCGTCACCGGGCGGCTCAAAGCTTGTGCCAGCGCGGCCAGGAAGTCGGGGGAGAGGTTTGGGTGGCGCTGGTTGAGCAACGGTTGGTCAGAATTTAACTGTGCTGGTATAACTTTTGACTGACGCAGGTCTGCCTCTATCTGCTCTGGTAGCAACCAAAGTGGGAGCGTGGCCGATTGGGTCGTTGACTCACCGCACTTCGTTTCCACAATTGCGTTGGAAACGAAAAAATGATCCATACGCTGCGACTTATTGGAGCGTGCGGTAATCAACCCCACATTCTGAACTCCACCAGACTGACTGAAATGGCGCATCACCTCGCCACGCGCCCTGCAATGAAAGCCCTTCGATTTTCCGGTGTAGTAGGTGAAGCGCGTGTCAAACGGGCGGTAGGCCACGGGCACGACACGCGCCGGATCAAGTTGCCATTCAGCCTTTGGCGGCTCCGGTTGCTGCGCAGTGCCGTCTGCTTTTATGGCAGGGCGCCGCGTGTCGTTCAAATCCTTCTGTGCGCTGACCACACTCCAGTCTTGCACGTCCTCACCCAAACTAAATTTTTCACGCGCCTCTTCCACCGGCAGTCTGGAAAACCGCTCTGCGGTTTGCGTCAGCGACTGCGCCGTGAAGTGAATCGTCAGACTGTCGCGGGCGGTGACGATGCCCACCGAGTTGACCGGAAAGATGTCGGTGACCTTCCAGCCCCGCTCGTACTCCGCCGCATCGGTCTCGTCGCGTGGCACCAGCAGCAGTTGCGGCAAGGCCGGTTGCAGCGCTTGCCACTGCGTATCCAACAAGCTGTGCTTCTCCAGCCAGTCGTATTTGTAGTCGCGGCTACCCCACAGGTCGGCCTGATGGATGCGGGCCTTGAGAGTGACTTTGCCGCCGTCGAGCTGACGGTGTTTGGCTTTTTTCACAGCGCCGGGTTCGGGTGCGGTGAGTTCAAAGACTTCTTCAGCGGCGTCAACCGGCTCAGCCTGAACGGTGTTGGGCAGCTTGACGAGAAAGGTGATGCTCACGCCCTGCTCAATATCAAACACATTTTTGTCGTCGCCCTGCGCTTTCAAAGCTGCGGGCGTGCGCTCTTTTTTCTTGCTGTTGCCGTGCAAGTCCAGCACATAGATGTCGTCAAAGTCCATCATCAACTGCGCCCGCATCCCGCGAAAGGTGGGGTTGTCCAGCCAGCCGTGGTTGGTGATGAAAGCCACAATGCCGTGGCCGGTACGCTTGACGCGGTCGTGCGCAAAGCGGATGAATTTGACGTAATCGTCGTTGAGCCACTTGCTGTTGCGCTCTTTGAGCGGGCCGCCTTCGGGCTCGGTCTTGTAGGTTTGCAGCAACTGCATGATCCAGTCGCTCTTGTTGCGCGATTCGCCTGAATACGGCGGGTTGCCCACGACCACCACGACGGGCTTGTCGAGTTTGATTTTCTCGGCGCCTTCGTTTTCCTTGGCAATCCACTGACCCAGCATGGCTGCGGTTTGCTGATGCAACTGGTCGAGCGTGTTGGTCAGGTACACGTGCAAGCGCTCGCCCTGCGCAAATTCAAAGCCGGTCTCTTGCAACTGCAGCGCCAGCTTGAGGTGCGCCACAGTGTAGGGCGCCATCATCAGCTCAAAGCCAAAAATGCGGGGGAGCAGTTGCGAGCGCACATAACCCGGCCAAGCCCCGGCGCCGTGCTGGCCGTCCACCCGCTGGTGAATAAGGGCGATCACTTTGCGCAAAAAAGTAGCCGTGCCGGTGGCCGGGTCGAGCACCAGCGCGCTGGGGTCGGCCAGGCCGTCGGGCTTGCCAAAGCGGTTGACCAGCAGCCAGTCCACCCCGCGCACGATGTAGTCCACGACCGGGTCTGGCGAGTAAAAAACGCCGCGTGAGTCGCGCAGGCTGCGGTCGTATTCAGCCAGAAAAGTTTCGTAAAAGTGAAACACAGGGTCTTCAAAGCCCTGTCGTCGGCCTTGCCGATGCAGCACTTTGTCCATGTCGGTGTAGCGCAGGCTGTCGGCTATTTGCTCCACCAGCCAGCGCAGTTGCGGGTTCAGGTTGGGGCTGGCGATGTGCTGAAAGAATTGGCGCAAAAACGGGTTGGCCTTGGGGATGAGGTAAGCCGCTTGCTCCAGGCTGAAGTCATCGCTCTTATTGAGGCTGTCAGGCAGCGACTCGGGGTTGCCGCCAAACAGAGTGGTGTGCGCAAACACGCGGGCGGTGAACAGCCCGTAAGTGGCCGTTTGTGCGTACATGTCGGCAAACTCTTCGGGTTTGAGGTCAGGCACCAGCATGGCGCGAAAACTCTGGTCTTGCTCCATCAGATCCGCGTCGCCTGCCAACAGCAACTCCAGCGACAAATCGCGCAGCAGGCGGGTTTGCCCCGCCAGATTTTTGGCAAGTTGCTGGGGGCTTGATACCGTGGGTGTGACCTCGGCCAAAAAGCAGGTAATCAACTCGTCCCAGCGGGCGGACGCGTCTTTGGCTGGGGCTACGTGCTCGCCATTCAACTCACCCAGGCTGATTTCCATGCGCTTTTCACCGCCGACGAACCAGATGAAATCGAGGTAGTTCGTTAATAGCAGGTTGGGCAGCGCCTCAAGATAACGCTTGAGCTGGTTCGTTTTGAGCGTGGCTTTGAGGCTTTTGTCCACATCTTTGGCCTCAACAAACCCCTTCACCGAGGCGCCCTTGCGCACGATGTAATCAGGCTTGTTTTCGCGCTGGATGGCTTTGGGCTCGTTGGTGGCCAGCAAACCGGTCGCAGCAGACTCGATCAAGGCTTTTAGGGCGCTACGGTGCGTGTGCTCAGTGGCATCGCCGCGCGACAACTCTTTTTGCAGGGACTGGAGGTAAGCGTGAACGGGATGGTTGGGGCTGGCAGCGGTCATGGCTGCATCGTAGCAGTGCGGTCCGGCCTAAAGCCGCAGCAACCGGGCCGGCGGCAAGCGCCGTAGCGCTGCGTGTCATCAAAGATCGGTTAAGCTGTGCGCCTGAAACGATTTATCGTGGGGCCGGTAGCTCAGATGGGAGAGCGCTGCGTTCGCAATGCAGAGGTCAGGAGTTCGATCCTCCTTCGGTCCACCACCCCTTAAAATTCAATCAAGGACTCGGCAGAAATGCCAAGTCCTTTTTTGTCGCCCGTAGGGTCGCAGACGGTCAATTCAGCGCGGCGCGCACGTTGTCCTTGAAGGTGTAGAGCGTGACGACCGGGGCTGTCAGCTCGCCTTTGGACGTGAATGCGATATTGGCGGTAACGCCCTTGTAATGGGTCTTGCCGATGAAAGGCACATAGACCTTCGGGTCCACCGAGTTGGCGCGCTTCATGGCGTCCGCCAGGACAAAGGTCGCATCATAGGCGTAGGGGCTGTAGACCTGGAACTGGCCGGGGAAGCGGGCGTCGTATTTTTTCTTCCATTCCTTGCCGCCCTGCATCTTCTGCACCGACGCGCCGCCGGTGGCGCAGGTCACGTTCTTCAGGGTGCCCGCCTTGGCTGACAGCTCGGACAGCTTTTCGGTGCACAGGGCGTCGCCGCCGAAATATTTGACATCAACCATGCCAAGCTGCTCCATCTGGCGCAGCATCGGGCCAGCCTGGGCGTCGAGACCACCGTAAAAAATGGCGTCGGGCTTTTTGCTTTTTATGGCGGTCAGGATGGCCATGAAGTCGGTCGCCTTGTCATTGGTGAACTCCTCGGCCACGACGCGCATGCCCTTTTGCTGGGCCGTGGCCTTGAACACATCGGCCAGACCTTGGCCGTAAGCCGTGCGGTCGTCGATGACGGCGACCGTCTTGAGCTTGAGCGCGTCATGGGCAAAGTAGGCCAGCGCCGCGCCCAGCGCGTTGTCGTTCGCGATCAGGCGAAACGTCGTAGGGTAGCCGTACTTGGTCACGTCCGGGTTGGTGGCCGCTGCGGTGATGTGCGGCAGGCCGCACTTGTTGTAAATCATGGAAGCCGGGATAGTGGTGCCCGACTGCAGGTGGCCCACCACGCCCGCCACATGGGCGTCGCACAGCTTCTGCGCCACAACAGTGGCCTGGCGCGGATCACCCGCGTCGTCTTCGGCGACCAGTTCGAACTTGATCTTCTTGCCGCCAATCACGAGCGCCTGCGCATTCAGGTCGTCGATGGCGAGGCGTACACCGTTCTCTGTGTCCTTGCCGATATGGGCAATGCCGCCAGACGTGGGGCCAGCATGGGCGATGCGCACGATCTGGACCTCCTGGGCAAAAGCCACGGCAGCCGTCAGGCCCAGCGCGGCCGCGACCGTCAAGCGAAGTGAGATGGAATAAGAGATGGCAAGTTTCATGGTCATTGATCCGGCTTTCAAATAGGAAAAAGTGATCGGGGTTTACCCTGTTCACCCCATGTTACTACTTGGTGTCGTCACGCTTGGCGCAAGCTGAAGCTGTCAAACAAGGCCGCCACCTGGGCCAGCAGCTCAGCGCCGGGGTAGCCCAGGGTTGAGACAGCGTCGAGCCGGACATCGCCACATCCGATCGCGCGAAACACCTGCAACACATAGTGGCGCACGCCCATGGCCTGCAAGGCTTGCGCCAGCAACAGGATGTCGGCTTCGGTGTGCAGCGCGGGATGCACCGTGGTGCGAAATTCGTGCGCGATGCCGCTGGCCAGCACGAGCTGTGCGCTAACGCGCGCCTGGCGAGCACTATCAAAGATGCCGGTGATGGCGTCGTAGCCTTGCCATGATGACTTGACGTCCAGGCCCACCCAGTCCACCAAAGGCAATACTTCGGCCAAACGGCGCGGGTACATGCCGGCGCTGTGCAAACCAACACGGAAGCCGAGCGCACGCACCGAGCGCATGGCGTCTGCCAGACCGGGGTCGATGGTGGGCTCGCCGCCGCTGAAGACCACGGCATCAACCAGCCCGACGCGTCGCTTCAATAAGGCAAGCACGGTGCTCCATGGCACCGGGCTGCTGCCGGTGCGTTGTTGCAAGTGGGGGTTGTGGCAATAGCCGCAGCGCCAGGGACAGCCTTGGACAAACACCACGGCGGCGAGTTTGCCGGGATAGTCGGTGGCGCTGAACGGCGTGATGCCGCCTACTTTGAGGGTGCTCGCTGGCGCGCTGGCCGCCAATGCATCGACCCGATCAGGCGCTGGGCTGACTCGAACTGCAGCAGCGCTCATCAAAGTAAGTGCGCTCATGGAACTCGCCTTTTTTGCCGGTGTTGAACGACGACATGGGGCGGTGGTAGCCCATGACGCGGGTCCACACCTCGCAGCGCTGGCGTTCGTCGTCGCGCAGGACCACGGTGTTGGGGGTCAGCAATTGTTGTTCGCTTAGATCGGTCATTTGGGTCTCTCCTTAGGTGGTTTCGAGTTGTTTGCGCGCGATTCTTAGTCAGTTGAGGACAGAGCTTGCTCACTTCGTGTAGCGGCGGTCTTTCCCGCAATGATTTCGGTATCGCATTTGGGGCAAAAGTCGTGACGCCCGCCCAGGTAACCGTGCTTGGGGCAGATCGAGAAGGTGGGCGTCACGGTGATGTAAGGCAGGTGAAAACGCGACAGCGAACGCTTGACCAACTGGCGGCAGGCCTCGGCGCTGCTCAGGGGCTCGGTCATGTACAGGTGCAAGACGGTGCCGCCGGTGTACTTGCGCTGCAGATCGTCCTGCAGTTCCAGCGCTTCAAACGGATCGTCGGTGTAGCCCACCGGCAGCTGGCTGGAGTTGGTGTAATAGGGCATGTCCTTCGTACCCGCCTGCAGGATGTCCGGGAACTGTTTGGCGTCTTCCTTGGCAAAGCGGTAGGTCGTGCCTTCGGCCGGCGTCGCCTCCAGGTTGTACATGTGGCCGGTCTGCTCCTGGAATTCGAGCAT
>DATCIC010000128.1:0-3555 GCA_036508025.1 Rhodoferax sp.
CAGAACTCTGGCGTAATTTCCACCGGCGTGAACTGGGACTGGGTCAAACGCACCCAATCCTGCTCCGGCAGTTCCTCCAGACCCAGGACTTGGCAGGCGGCAAAAAAATCTTGCGCTTGCAGCTGGGTCAACGCGTCCTTCGCCAAGGCCTCTGCGGCATACAGTGCCGTCACTCGTGAACGCTGCCAGCCCTTTTTGGGTGGGGGCATGCCAGGTTCACCGAACAAGGCCTGTTCGGCATCGGTCTGGGCATCGGCATCCTCAATGCTGACGCTCAAGGCTTCCAGCGCTTCGAGTGCATCACTCAAGGTCCCAACCCGGTTCTCCGGGCACATCAAGGTCAGTTCAAACATGCTTTTCTAATCAGTTGAGGACAGAGCTGGTTCGCTGCGCGTAACTGCGGTCTGTCCCGCAAAGTTTCAGGCTGGTTGAAGACAGAGCAGGTTCGCGCAGCAATACTGCGGTCTGTCCCCCGAGGTTTCAGTTTAGCGCTTGTGCTGAGCAAGCCATTCTTCAAGATAGTGGATGTTGGTGCCACCGGACATGAACTTCGCGTCCACCAACAACTCACGGTGCAGCGCAATGTTGGTGTTGATGCCTTCCACCACCGTTTCGCCCAGAGCTGTGCGCATGCGCGCCAAGGCCTGCTCGCGTGTGTCGCCGTGCGCGATGATCTTGCCAATCATTGAATCGTAATTGGAGGGAACAAAGTAATTGGTGTAAATGTGAGTATCCACTCGCACCCCTGGCCCGCCCGGCGCGTGCCACATGGTGACGCGCCCAGGCGAAGGGATGAACTTGTAAGGGTCTTCGGCGTTCACGCGACATTCGATGGCGTGTCCACGAATCTCAATCTGGCGCTGCGTGAACGGCAATTTTTCACCGGCCGCCACCATGATCTGGGTTCTGACAATATCCACGCCGGTGATCATTTCCGTGACTGGGTGCTCCACCTGCACGCGGGTATTCATTTCGATGAAATAAAACTCACCGTCTTCATACAAAAACTCAAAAGTACCGGCGCCACGGTAGCCAATCTTTTTGCACGCCGCGACACAGCGCTCGCCGACCCGCTCGATCAACTTGCGCGGGATACCTGGCGCCGGCGCCTCTTCAAGGATCTTCTGGTGCCGCCGCTGCATCGAGCAATCACGCTCACCCAGGTAAACCGCGTTCTTGTACTTGTCCGCCAGAATCTGGATTTCAATATGCCGGGGGTTCTGGAGGAACTTCTCCAGATACACCGCCGGGTTGCCAAAAGCAGCGCCGGCTTCGGCCTTGGTCATGGTGACGGCATTGAGCAAGGCCGCCTCGGTATGGACCACGCGCATACCGCGTCCACCCCCACCCCCCGCAGCCTTGATGATGACCGGATACCCGACTGCCTTGGCAATACGGCGAATTTGCACCGGATCATCGGGCAGCTCGCCTTCCGAACCCGGTACACAGGGAACTCCTGCCTTGATCATCGCCTGTTTGGCAGATACCTTGTCACCCATCATGCGAATCGATTCGGGTGTCGGGCCAATAAACTGGAAACCGCTTTTCTCCACCCGCTCGGCAAAATCAGCGTTTTCACTCAAAAAGCCGTATCCAGGATGGATCGCCTCGGCATCCGTCACTTCAGCGGCCGAAATGATGGCGGGCATATTCAGATAGCTCAGGGCCGACTGCGCCGGTCCAATGCAGACCGCCTCTTCGGCCAACTTGACGTACTTAGCCTCGCGATCAGCCTCCGAATAGACCATGACCGCCCGGATACCAAGCTCACGACAGGCACGTTGAATTCTGAGGGCAATTTCGCCCCGATTGGCAACCAGGATTTTCTTGAACATGGGAATGGCCGCCTTACATCACTCAATCACGAACAGAGGCTGTCCGTACTCAACGGCCTGTCCGTTCTCGCAGAGAATTTGTGTCACCGTTCCTGACTTATCAGCTTCGATTTCATTGAGAATCTTCATGGCCTCAATAATACAGACGGTTTCACCGACTTTGATGGCATCCCCAATCTCAACAAAAGCATTGGCGCCCGGGGACGCAGACCGATAAAAAGTGCCAACCATTGGCGATTTGACGGCGTGAACCGCAACGGCGGGCGCAGCCGCAGGCTCAGGACTCTGGGCCACCACCGCAACAGGCGCAAGCGCAGTGGCTGGTGCCGCATACTGCTGAACCATGGCGCCACCACCTTTGACGATGCGAACCTTGCCCTCTGCTTCTGTGATCTCCAGCTCCGAGACATTTGACTCTGACACCAGGTCAATCAACGTCTTTAGTTTTCTAAGGTCCATAAGGTCTCCAACGAATTTTAAATAATGACCGGCGAATTTACCTTAAATTTCGCCCAAGTACAGCTATCTTCTTTTATTTTGCAGAATTTTGGTCCAATTCAGATGATCAATTTATTGACCATTGGCACCGCAGAGCCGCTGAATAACGACCATTTGTTGTGCTTCGCACTTATTTCAACGATGCCCAAGCCAGCAAATTGTCTGGCGAAACTTTGCCCATTTTACGATGCGCGACCAACCCATCTGATCCAAGCACAACGGTGAACGGTAAACCGCCACTCAAGTTGCCGAGAGATTTACTGAGTTCAACTCCGGGGACTCCTGCCAGTGCGACCGGAAAAATCACGGGGGCTTTCGCCAAAAAACGCTTGACAGGCTCCAACTGATCCACCGCCAAACCAAGCATCTGCCATCCTTTGGCTGAATGTTCCCGATAAAAGCTGCTCAATAGCGGCAGTTCCTCTACACAAGGCGGACACCAGGTGGCCCAGAAATTCAACAGCACAGGTTTGCCTCGCAACGAAGCCAGACTGAACACGCCACCATCAAGTCCCGGGAACTCCAGTTGCCAAAGTCCCGAATCAAAGGCCGGCGACATCGTTTGCGGCTGGTAGGTCCGCCAGGCCAGCCCAATGCCACCCAAAGCGGCGGCACCAGCCACCGCACCCATCAACCAGCGCCGCCGACTCCCGGCGGCATTTTCGGTATTTTTTGCAAGCTCGGCAGAAGGATTCAGTTCAGTCATGGTCACTGATCATGCAACAAACGCCGCACCGCCGCCATGTCCCCACGCGGTGGGCGTCCTTTGGCGTCAGGTTTGAGCGCGCCCCGCACGTCATCGCGGTCGTACACCAACAAGTGAACGCCCACATCTTCCTTCAGGTCCCGGCAAAAGGCGTGCACGCTCAAAGCCTCGACCGACTCGCCGTTGAAACCAATGACCGTGCGCGGCACATAGTCCACCTGATGATCAATGAGCGATATCTCCGCCGATTTGCTGTCATCACAAAATAACTGGATGTAAATATCCGATAAACGCGTCGCCGTGCCGTGCCACACGGCCCCGCCCAAATAGGGCCGAAACGCCGCCATGCGTTCCATCCAGACCAAGGCCAAGCGGCGCAAGGCCAGCAATTCAATGGGCTGGGTGTCGGCACAGAAGACTGACAGGTACTCCACCACTGCATCCTCGATCTCGTCATTGCCCGGTAAGGCGGTGCGCAGCGGTAGACCCATATGCCTGAGGGCGCGCCGCTTGGCC
>DATCIC010000129.1:0-2722 GCA_036508025.1 Rhodoferax sp.
GTCAGGCATGCCACTTGGGCCAGCGCATGCAAACCGCTGGCGCCGCTGCAGGTCGCCTCAGCACTTGCTAGCAGGTGCTTTTTCAGGCCTTGGGCGCTGCCGCGGCATTTCGGCGGCGCGCCAGCCAGGCCTGCAATTCCCCAACCAGCCCTTTGCGGAAGGCCAGCACGCACAGGACAAAAATAACGCCAATGATGACGTTGACCCAGGACCCGACCTTGTCTGCCAGCGTATCCTGCAGCGAGATCACGATACCAGCACCCATCACCGGGCCAAAGAAGGTGCCGACGCCGCCCAGCAGCGTCATCAGGATCACTTCACCCGACATCGTCCAGTGCACATCTGACAGCGTGGCAAAACCCATGATCAGGGCCTTGAGCGAGCCGGCCAGTCCGGCCAGCGCGGCCGACAACACGAAAGCCATTAGCTTGTAGCGGTCCACCTGGTAGCCCAGCGAAATCGCGCGCGGCTCGTTCTCACGGATCATCTTGAGCACCTGGCCAAACGGCGAATGCACGATGCGTGACACCGCCAGAAAACCCGCCACAAACACGGCCACCACCAAGTAATACATGGCGGTGTCCGATTGGAGCGACACCAGACCGAACAGCGCACCCCGTGGCACGCCCTGCAGCCCATCCTCACCGCCGGTAAAGGGCGCCTGCAGGCAGACAAAATAAATCATCTGCGCCATGGCCAGGGTGATCATGGCGAAATAGATGCCCTGGCGCCGGATTGCCACAAAACCAACCACCAGGCCAATCAGGCCTGCGCCAAGCGCGCCGGCGGCAATGCCCAGTTCGGGCGTGAAGTTCTGCGACTTGATGAGGTAACCCGTGATGTAAGCCGCCGAGCCAAAAAACGCGGCGTGGCCAAAAGACAGCAAACCGGTAAAGCCCAACAGCAGGTTGAAGGCGCAGGCAAAAAGCGCGAAGCACAACAGCTTCATCACAAACACCGGGTAGAGCCCGAGCATGGGCGCCACCAGCAACAGGATCAAAAGAAAAAGGTAAGTGAAACGAAGAATTTTGGCGGCTTGGGTCATCTGCTTGTTGTCAGTGAGGGGGTTCATGGCGCTGCTCATGGCTCAGGCCTCCTTACCGAACAGGCCGGCGGGGCGAATCATCAGCACAATCACCATGATGATAAACACCACAATGCTGGACGCCTCCGGGTAAAACACCCGTGTCAGCCCTTCGATCACACCCAGGCCCAGGCCGGTCAGGATGGAGCCCATGATGGAGCCCATGCCACCGATCACTACCACCGCAAACACCACGATGATCAGGTTGGAGCCCATCAACGGATTGACCTGAATGATGGGCGCGGCCAGCACACCGGCCAGCGCGGCCAGCGCGGCACCGGCCCCGTAGGTCAACATCACCATGACCGGTACGTTGATGCCGAAGGCCTGTACCAGTGCAGCGTTTTCGGTGCCGGCGCGCAGGTAAGCGCCGAGCCGGGTGCGTTCAATCAGGTACCAGGTGCCCAGGCACACCACCAGCGATACCAGCACCACCCAGGCGCGGTAATTCGGTAGGACCATGAAACCCAGATTGGTGGCGCCGGACAGCAGTGCCGGCACTTCGTAATTCTGGCCCGACACGCCATACAGCTCGCGAAAAACGCCCTCGGCGATCAGCGCCAGCCCAAAGGTGAGCAGCAACCCGTAGATGGGGTCGATCTTGTAGAGATGCTTGAGGAAAAGGCGTTCGATGACCGCGCCGAGCGCACCAATGATCAGTGGCGCCAGGAACAAGGCGTACCAGTAATTGATGCCGAACTTGTCGAGCATGATCCAGGCGGCAAACGCACCCAGCATGTAGAGCGCTCCGTGCGCGAAATTGACAATGCCCAACAGGCCAAAGATGACGGCCAGGCCCAGGCTGAGCATCGCGTAGAACGCGCCATTGACCAGGCCCAGCAGCAACTGGGCCAGAAAAGCTTGAAGGGGGATACCGAAAATTTCCATGAAGGCCCGTTAATTCATACCTTGAAATACCAAAAAATTGGCCGGCCGCTCAGACGGCCGGCCACCTAAGTCAGCTTATTTCTTGTTCAGCGCACATTTGGATTCGGCCAGCGTGGTGAAAGCCTGCTCACCCGGAATCTTGGCCACGGTCTTGAAGTAGTCCCATGGCATGGTCGATTCCTTGGGCGACTTGACTTGGAACAGGTACATGTCGTGGATCATGCGGCCGTCAGCACGAATTTGACCCTTGTTGTAGAAGTCATCGATCTTCATGCCCTTCAAGGTGGACATCACCTTGTCCGCGTCCGTCGTGCCGGCGGTCTGCACGGCCTTCAGGTAATTGGCTGCGGCCGAGTAGTCCGCGGCTTGTACGCTGGAAGGCATGCGCTTGTATTTGTCAAAGAAACGTTTGGCAAATTTGCGCGAGGCGTCATCCTGGTTCCAGTACCAGCTGTCAGCCAGTTGCAGGCCTTCGGTGTTGGCCAGACCCAGGCTGTGCACGTCGTTGATGAACACCAGCAGGCCGGCGATCTTCATGGTCTTGTTGATGCCGAATTCCTTGGCCGCCTTCATCGCATTGGTAAAGTCGCCGCCGGCATTGGCCAACCCCAGGATCTGTGCTTTGGACGATTGCGCCTGCAGCAGGAACGAGGAGAAATCGGAAGCATTGAGCGGGTGGCGTACAGCGCCGACAACGGTGCCACCATTGGCCTTGACCACGGTGGAGGCATCGCCTTCCAACGAATAACC
>DATCIC010000130.1:0-5621 GCA_036508025.1 Rhodoferax sp.
GCCAGATGGCCTGAGTGCCACCTTTCGCCTGGCGCCCGAGGCCCGCTTTCACAATGGTGACCCGGTGTTGGCCCTGGATGTGAAATACAGCTTTGACACTTTGATGGGGCCGCACACGTCGCCGGCCTACAAGAGTCTGCTCGAAGATGTGGCGGGTCTGGAGGTGCTCGATGAGCGCAGCGTGCGCTACCGCTTCAAAAAACCGAACCGGGAACTGCCGCTCACCGTTGGCGGTTTGCCGGTGTTCAGCCGGGCTTGGGGCCGGGTGAATGGCAAGGTCAAGTCATTTGATCAAATCGTCACTGACATCCCGATTGGCAGTGGCCCCTACAAAATCGGCCCGGTGCGCTTTGGCAAAGACGTCACCTATGTGCGTGACCCGAATTATTGGGCCAAAGACCTGAACGTGAAGCGTGGCAGCAACAACTTTGACCGCATCACGGTCAAAATTTACAAGGACGGTACGGCGCGACTGGAAGCGCTCAAAGCCGGTGAGTTTGATTTGATGCGGTTTTTCTCGGCTGGCGATTGGGCGCGCCGGGTTAACGGCAAGCGTTTTGACAGTGGTGAGTTGGTCAAGGCTGAGTTCAAACACCGTTTGCCGACCGGCTTTCAGAGCTATGTGCTCAACACCCGGCGCGACAAACTCAAGGACATACGGGTGCGCCAAGCGCTGGGCTTGGCGCTGGATTTCGAATGGATGAACCGGCAGATGTTCTACAACGCCTACCAGCGCGTCAATGGCCTGTTTGGCAACACCGATTGCCAGGCCAGCGGGATGCCCAGCGCGCAAGAACTGGCGTTGATGGCCCCTTGGCGCCAAGACATCCCGCAAGCCGCTTTTGGTCCCATGGCGCTTGCACCGCGCACCGATGGTGATTCATCCCTGCGCGCCAACCTGCGCCAGGCCCAGGCCCTGCTGAAGGCCGCAGGCTGGGAGGTGCGCGATGGGGCCTTGCGCAACGCCCAGGGTCAGACGTTTGAAATTGAGTACCTGGACAGCAACGAGAGCGGTGCCCGCATGGCGGCGCCGTGGGCGCGAAATCTGGAAAAACTGGGTATCACTTTGAGCTTTCGCCCGGTGGACTTTGCCCTGTACCAGCAACGCCTGCAGAAGTTCGAGTTCGACATCACCTCGATCGCGTACGGGGGGACTCACAACCCGGGGCAGGAGTATGCCGACATGTTTGGCTCCAAGTCGGCCGACCAGGAAGATTCCGGCAATTTTGCGGGCGTCAAGAACCCGGCCGTCGATGCGTTGATCAGCGCGATGACCAGCGCCAGGTCCAAGGCCGAACTGCTGCCCGCGTGCCGTGCGCTGGATCGTGTCATCAGTCACAGTCATTTTCTGATTTCCCAATGGAGCGCGGGCACACATCGCATGGTGTACAACAGTTGGCGGCTGGCCAAACCCGAGTCGATGCCGCCCTATGCGGCGGGCGAGGGCTGGGCGATCGACACCTGGTGGGCCAAATAGACCATGCTGAGCTACATCCTCAAACGCTTGCTGCTGATGATTCCCACCTTGCTGGGGGTCTTGCTGATCACTTTCATGGTGGTTCAATTTGTGCCCGGTGGCCCGGTAGAACAATACCTGGCTGAGGCCAAGGCTGGCAGTGGCAAAGGGGCCGCTGCTGAAAGTGGTGGCTTGAGTTACCGCGGTGCACAAGGGGTGGACCCGAAGCGCATCGAGCAGATCAAGGCGCTATACGGTTTTGACAAACCCGCGCACGAGCGTTTCCTGCAAATGCTGGGGCAATTTGCCCGTTTTGATCTGGGGCGGAGTTTTTTCCAGAACAAAAGCGTGTCGGAGCTGATTTGGGAGAAGCTGCCGGTCTCCATCAGTCTGGGGCTGTGGACGTTTTTTATCAGCTATTTGATTGCGGTGCCGCTGGGCGTGGCTAAAGCGGTGCGCGCGGGTTCGCGCTTTGACTTTGTCACGACCCTGCTGGTGCTGTTTGGCTACGCCATTCCCGGCTTTGTGCTGGGGGTGGCGCTGCTGGTGATTTTTGGTGGACAGCTGCAGTGGTTTCCGTTGCGCGGCTTGACGTCGAGCAACTGGGATGAGCTCAGCTGGGGTGCGCGCGTGGTCGACTACCTGTGGCACATCGCCTTGCCGGTCACGGCCATGGTGCTGGGCAGCTTTGCCGTCACCACGATGCTGACCAAGAACGCGTTTCTGGAAGAAATTCGCAAACAGTACGTCATCACGGCGCGTGCCAAAGGCCTGGACGAGCGCCAGGTGCTGTGGAAGCACGTTTTTCGCAATGCGCTAATTCCTATCATCACCGGCTTCCCGGCGGCGTTTATTGGCGCTTTTTTTACCGGCTCCCTGCTGATCGAGACACTGTTTTCGCTTGATGGCCTGGGGCTGCTGAGTTACGAGAGCGTCATTCGGCGCGATTACCCTGTGGTGCTGGGCACCCTTTACTTCTTTACGCTGATTGGTCTGGTGACCAAGCTGATTTCAGATTTGTCTTATGTTTGGGTCGATCCGCGTGTCAAATTCGATTAAATCCAGCGGGACCGCAGTCAGTCTCAGCCCGGGCCGGCGTGCCTGGCTGCGCTTTAAACGCAACCGCCTGGGTTACTGGAGCCTGCTGGCTTTTGTGACGCTGGTGCTGTTGAGCCTGCTGGCTGAAGTGATCTCCAACGACCGCCCGCTGCTGGTGCGCTATCAGGGCACGACCTACTTCCCGATCGTCAAGGATTATTCGGAGAAAACTTTTGGCGGTGATTTCGACACCGCCACCGACTACCTTGACCCTTTCATCCGCGAGCGCCTGTCCCAGAAAGGCAACTGGGCGCTGTTTGCCCCCAACCCCTACGGCTCGAAAACGTTGAACTATTTTGCAAAAGAGCCCAACCCGTCGGCGCCTGGGCGTGACAACTGGCTGGGCACCGACGACCGCGGGCGCGACCTGCTGGCGCAGCTGATTTATGGCTTTCGCGTCAGTGTGCTGTTTGCACTGGCGCTGACTTTCACCGGCACGCTGCTGGGTGTCATCACCGGTGCCATTCAAGGGTTTTTTGGTGGCAAGACGGATTTGGCGTTTCAGCGTTTCATTGAAATCTGGGGCTCCATGCCAGAGCTGTACCTGCTGATCATTTTTAGCGCCGTTTTTGCCCCCAGTCTGGCGCTGCTGTTGATTTTGCTCAGCCTGTTCGGCTGGATGGGCTTGAGTGACTATGTGCGCGCTGAATTCTTGCGCAATCGCCAGTTGGACTATGTGCGCGCGGCTCGTGCGCTGGGGGTGAGCAACTGGCAGATCATCACCCGCCACCTGCTGCCCAACAGTATGACGCCGGTGGTCACGTTCCTGCCGTTTCGCATGAGTGGCGCGATTTTGGCGTTGACGTCGCTGGATTTTCTGGGCCTGGGCGTGCCACCGGGTACGCCGTCGCTGGGGGAACTGCTGTCGCAAGGTAAAAACAACATTGATGCCTGGTGGATTTCACTCGCCACCTTCTGTGTGCTGGTGCTGACCTTGCTGCTGCTGACCTTCATGGGCGATGCCTTGCGTGATGCGCTGGACCCACGAAAGGCAGAAAAGTGAACGCCCCCCGGCAGAAGGGCGACCTGTTGGCGGGGCGTCATCCAGTTGAACAGACACCTTTGCTCGACGTTCGCGGGTTGCGCATTTCATTTGCCGGCCAGGAAGTGGTGCACGGCATCGACTTTTACATCGCTGCGGGCGAGAAGGTGGCGTTGGTCGGTGAATCAGGCTCTGGCAAAACAGTCACTGCCTTGAGTCTGTTGCGGCTGGTGCAAAACGCCGACATCAGCGGCCAAGCCGTGTTTCAGGGGCGTGATCTGCTGTCAATGCCGGAGCAGGCCTTGCGTGGTCTGCGCGGGCAAGCTGTTTCAATGATTTTTCAGGAACCAATGACGGCGCTGAATCCTTTGTTCACGGTGGGTGAACAGATCCGCGAGGTTTTAGAGCTAAAACAGGGTCTAACCCCCGTGCACTCTACGCAAGCAGCTATTAGATTACTAGCAGATACCGGCATCTCCGAGCCGCAGCGGCGCGTTAATGCCTACCCGCACCAGCTCAGCGGCGGCCAGCGGCAACGCGCCATGATTGCCATGGCGCTGGCGTGTCAGCCCCAATTGCTGTTGGCCGACGAGCCAACCACCGCGCTGGATGTGACCTTGCGCGGTCAGATCCTTGATTTGCTGGCCAGTTTTCAGGCCCAAAACGGCATGGCCGTGCTCATGATCACCCATGACCTGAATCTGGTACGGCGTTTTGCCGACCGCGTCATCGTGATGGAAAGCGGCTTGATCGTGGAGCAGGGCGTCACGGCAGACGTGTTTGCCCGGCCGCAGCATCCCTACACCCGTCGGCTGATTGACAGCAAGCCGGTGCGCGACGGGGCAGAACAATTGCCGCCAGCCGGTGCGCCTGCGCTAATGACCGCACAGGGACTGCGGGTGGTTTACCCGATCCCGCTGCCAGGTTTCAAGGGCTGGTTCCGACATGGCGAGTTTGTCGCAGTACAGGGCGCTGATTTCAGTCTGCCAGCGGGGCAGACGGTGGGCGTCATGGGTGAGTCTGGTTCGGGTAAATCCACGCTGGCGCTGGCGGCTTTGGGCTTGCTGCCTTGCAGTGGCGACTTACAGGTCACGGGCCAGGCGTGGGGCATCAGTGCGGCCAGCAACCGGGCCATGCGCCGCGAAGTGCAGGCGGTGTTTCAAGACCCTTTTTCCTCGCTGTCCCCGCGTCTGAGCGTTGAGGAAATCGTCGGTGAAGGTTTGTCCGTGCATGAGCCGGGCTTGTCGCGGCAGGCGCGTCGTCAGCGCGTGGTACAGGCACTGGCCGATGTCGGCATGGACGACGGCGCCAGCCCGGCCAGGCTAGCCGAGCTGCTGCAGCGTTACCCGCATGAGTTTTCTGGCGGGCAACGCCAGCGCCTGGCGATTGCCAGGGCGCTTATCATCAACCCCCGTCTGCTGGTGCTGGACGAACCCACCAGCGCGCTGGATGTGACGATCCAGAAGCAGGTGTTGCTATTGCTGCAGCGCCTGCAGCGCGAGCGCGGTTTGAGTTACTTGCTGATTACGCACGATGTTGATGTAATTCGGGCCATGGCGCACTATGTCCTGGTCATGAAAGAAGGCTACATTGTGGAGTCCGGCGCGGCAGCCCACCTGTTGGCGGCGCCACAGCACGAATACACGCGAGTATTACTGGCAGCCGCCAGTTAAATTGCCTGAATATTCTTCGATATTGGGCTATAATTCGCCCCTCACGACCAAACGGGCGGGTATCTACCGCCCGTTTTTTTTGGTCGAATGTTTTTGCAAGGTATCTGAACACTCGTGGCATTGAAAGAAATTGTTGAACAAACCGTAGCCGGTCTGGGTTACGACCTGGTGGAAATCGAGCGTTCCGCTGGTGGTTTGCTGCGCATCACGATCGATTTGCCATGGACACCCGGTACGGCGGGTAGCGAGGCCGAGCAGTTTGTCACGGTTGAAGACTGCGAGAAAGTCACGCGTCAGTTGTTGTTTGCGCTGGAAGTGGATGGTGTCGATTACAAGCGGCTGGAGGTGTCCTCGCCCGGTATCGATCGCCCCTTGCGGCATGAAAAAGATTTTGAGCGCTTTGTGGGGCAAG
>DATCIC010000131.1:0-4394 GCA_036508025.1 Rhodoferax sp.
CCTGTTCCGTACGGGTCTCGACTCAGTCGTCGATAACATCGCCGCCGCCCATTATGTGGCAGAGGCCCGCCCGAACGTCAAGACCATTGCCAGCATTCAGCAAAACTATGCCTGGGGCCAGGAAGCCTGGGCCGACTTTGCACTGGCTTTTAGTCGGATCAAGCCCGAATCCAAAGTCGTGTCCGAACAGTGGCCCAAGCTCGGTCAGGGCCAGTACGGTGCCGAGATTTCGGCCCTTTCGGTGAGCAATCCAGACCTGATCCACTCCAGCTTCTGGGGCGGCGATATGGAAGCGCTGATGCTACAAGGCGGCGCGCGTGGCCTTTTTGACAAGAAGACCGTAGTCCTGACGGCGGGTGAAACCGGCATGGAACACTTCAAGGGCCAAGTGGCCAATGGCACCATCCTTGGGGGTCGTGGTCCCTTCGGCGCTTTCTCTCCGAAGAATGCCTTGAACGACTGGTTCCGTCCGGCCTTCATCGCGCAATTCAAGGAGTCTCCGACCTACCCTGCCTACAAGATGGCGCAGGCCATCCTGGGCCTGAAGGCCGCGGCTGAGAAGGGCGCGAAAGCCGGCGTCATGCCGACAGCCGATCAGGTCGTCCAAGGCCTGGCCGGCCTAAGCTACGAAGCCCCCAGTGGCACCGTCAATATGGCCCGCACCAAGGGACACCAGGCGGTGCAGAGTGTGTCATTTGGCGAGTACCAGTTTGACGCCAAGTCCGGCAAGGCCACACTCACCAAGGTCAAGACCTACGCCGGCGAATGCGTAATGCCCCCGGACGGCACCGCTCCCGCTGACTGGATCAAAGCGGGTTTCCCTGGCGCCAAGTGCAACTAGACCTGCCATAAGCACGGGTTGAACCCCGTGTCCGAGGGCGAGGCCCAATGCCTCGCCCGCAACCGAGACAGAATTGTTATGACCACCCTACTTGCCATCCTGATCGACGGGGCCATTTACGCCTCCTGGCTGTTCCTCGTGGCCGCCGGCATGACCATCATCTACGGTGTGATGCGCGTGCTTAACATGGCGCACGGCAGCTTCTACGCCATCGGCGCTTACTCCGCGGCTTCACTCGTGAGCTGGTATTTTTCCGGCGAGCACGGCGGCCCCTATTGGAGCTTGCTGATACTGCCCGCGTGCGCCATCGTGGCCGGTGCCATCATCGGCCTGGCCATTGAACAGGGGTTGTTGCGCTTCCTGCGCGGCAGCGACGAAGTCCTGATGGTGATCGTCACTTATGCCTTGCTGCTCATTCTGGAAGATGTCACCAAGCTGATTTGGGGCGTGAATCCCTACTTCGCCTACCAGCCCTACAAGCTGCTCGGGCAGACTGCGTTTGGCGCCCACCTGCGTTTTGCCAACTACGACCTGATGTTGATTGGCGTCGCGATCGTGATCGGTCTGTTGGCCTGGGCCGCGCTGAACCGCACCAACAAGGGTCGGTTGTTGCGCGCGGTGATCCATGACCGCGAAATCGCCATCGCCATGGGTGTCAACGTGAACGCCATGTTTGCCGCCACCTTCGCTATTGGAGCGATCCTGGGTGCGTTGGCCGGGGCCCTGACGGCACCAGCGATTTCGGTGTCGCCGGGTATCGGCGTGGAGGTCATCGTGCTGGCCTTCGCCGTGATTGTGGTCGGCGGTCTGGGCAGTATCGGAGGTGCTGCCGCAGGCGCGGTACTGGTCGGACTGTCGCGCTCCTTTGCGGTTCATATCGCGCCGGAAATTGAACTTTTTGTCATCTACGGTGTGATGTTCCTGGTGCTCGCCATTCGTCCGCAAGGACTGTTCGGACAAACCCTTGCCAGGAGAATTTGAATGTCGTTGCGAAAATTTTCCCCCTCCCCGACCGAGCCAGCGCTGCTGCTGGCCGCAGCCGTGTTCGCCGCTGGCGCGTGGGTCATGCCGGCCTGGCTCGCCTTCCTTCTTACCCTGGCCCTGGCCAAGGCGCTGGTAGTCCTGGGCGTCGTCATCCAGATGCGTGCCGGTCTGGTGTCATTCGGCCAGGCTTTGTTCTATTGCATTGGCGGCTACGGCGTTGGCCTTGCCAGTCAGTACCTGGGCGTTGGCGATGCCTTCGCACTGCTCGCTTTGGGCACGGTGGCTGCAACACTGATGGCGCTGGCCTGCGGCTGGCTGCTGACCCGCTACCGCGAGATCTTTTACGCCATGCTGACACTGGCGCTGTCCATGATTCTGTATGGCGTGCTGGTCAAGTCTTCTACCCTCGGCTCTACCGATGGCTTCAACGTGTCACCGCCGAGCTTCCTGGGTTGGGTGCCCGAGGGCGATGCGAGAAAGCGCACGCTGTATCTGCTCACTGTGTTTGTCGCTGCCGCGGTGGCGCTGGGCTTTCACCGTTTCATGGTTTCCAGCCTGGGCCGTGTAACAGAGGCGGTCCGGGAAAACGAAATCCGGGTTGAATACCTGGGCCTCTCGCCGCAGCGGATGCTGTTCGCGAACTATGTCCTGGCGGCGTGCGTGTCAGGGCTGGGTGGGGGTCTTACGGCGCTGGCCAGCGGTCACATTGACCCCGACATGGCGATCTGGACCACCTCCGGCGAGTTTGTCTTCATTGCCATTCTTGGGGGTACCGGCCATGTGGTGGCACCCTTTATCGGGGCCATCGTTTTCTCGGTATTGCGTACCTTCGCCATCCAGGAAGCGCCCAACACCTGGCAAATGACGCTGGGCATCACTCTGCTCGCCCTCATTCTGTTTTTGCCCAAAGGCCTGTGGAGCCTGGTTGATCGCAGCAAGCCGGGGGTGTCGGCATGAGCGCCACCATTCTCGAAACACGCGGTCTGACCCGGACTTTCGGCGCCGTGGTCGCGGCCCGGGACCTGAATGTTCGCATTGCTCAAGGCGAAATCGTCGGTGTTATTGGCTCCAATGGAGCGGGCAAGACGACCTTCATCAACATGGTGACGGGCTACCTGCCGCCCAGCAGCGGTGACATTTTGTTCGACGGTAATTCGGTGCTGGGACGCAAGTCGCGCGACATCACGCGCATGGGAATGGCGCGTTCTTTCCAGGTCGCGCAGCTGTTTCCGAAACTGACGGTCATGGAAAACGCCATGGTGGCCCTGGTGGCGGCCGAAGGCACGCAGCCATCTTTCCTGCGGCCACTCGATACGCCACAACGACGAGAGCTGGCGAACGCGATTTTCGCGGAATTCGGTGTTAGCCAATACTGTGATGCCCTCGTCAGCACCGTGCCACAAGGTACGCGCAAACTGGTGGATATCGCCATGGCGCTGGTCAGTCGGCCGCGCATGCTGCTGCTCGACGAACCCACCAGCGGTGTCAGCTCGGAGGAAAAGTTTGCGCTGATGGACACTGTCATGTCCGTGGTCCGCCAGTATGGCGTCACCGTGCTATTTGTCGAGCACGACATGGAAATCGTGGCGCGCTATGTGACCCGCATCATTGCTTTCTACAGCGGCGAAATCATTGCCGACGGACCACCGAAAAGCGTACTGGGCGACGCCCGGGTGCAGGAGTTCGTGATTGGCCGAGATCTGAATGTAGATTCAGCCGTTGGAGAAAGCGCATGAACGCCGCTCTTGAAGTTCGATCCCTCCATGTTGCTATCGACCACGTACCCGTCCTGCGCGACGTATCACTGGATGTGCCAGCGGGGAAAATGGTCGGTCTTATCGGCAGAAATGGCGCAGGCAAGACCACACTGATGCGCGCCATCATGGGTCTGCTGCCGTTCCGGGCCGAGCGCATTGCCGCAGCTGGCGAGGATATTCAGCTTTTGGCGCCCTATGCGCTGGCGCGCCGCGGCATCAGCTACATGCCAGAAGATCGTCGCCTCATCCCCGCTCTGACCGTCGAGGAAAACATTCTCTTACCAGCCTGGGCCAATCATATTCCCGAAGCCAAGGCGCGCTTGGACTGGATCTACGGTCTGATGCCTGAAGTCGCTGACTTCCGCGAACGACGCGCCATGCAACTTTCCGGAGGGCAACAGAAATTGGTTGCGTTGGCCCGTGCCCTGATGCCTGGCAACAAGTTGCTGCTGCTGGACGAGCCCTTTGAAGGTGTGGCCCCAGTGCTCTCGCGCCGCCTGGTTGAAGTCATCGGCGGCCTGCGGCAAGCGGGGCTGTCGGTCGTACTCTCCGAATCAGATCACACCCACAGCGCCCGCTTGGTTGATCTGGTCTATCGCATCGAACGTGGCGTGGTTACGCTCGGCTGACCACAAAAATATTTTTTGGAAGGATTCATCATGACGCAATTTAGCTTTGAAACCGCACCCAGGATCATCTGTGAACAGGGTGGGGCCAATCGTCTGGGCGAGATCGCCAAGGGCCTGGGGATTTCCCGACTCTTTCTGGTCACCGACGCGGGGTTGATCAAGGCCAAACTCATCGACGGTGCC
>DATCIC010000132.1:0-3656 GCA_036508025.1 Rhodoferax sp.
CTGCCGCAAGAAGAAGAAACACTCACCGTGCGCGCCACGCGCGATGCCCTGGGCAAGCTCGAAGCCAACCCGGAGCGGCTGCTGAATTGATTCGCGCCGGCTGACCGGGTGCGGCTCTAGCCGCGCTGCATGCGCTGGAACAGGCCGCCGGGCAAGCGCGCCAGCAGACCGTCGAGTTCCAGCGTCATCAACTGCGCTTGCAGAGCGGCGGTGTCGATGCCGCAGCGCGCCTGCAAGGCGTCCAGTCCGACCGGGTCGAAGCCGATCGCATCGAGTAACGCCGTTTGAGTGCCAAATGAACCTGTAGCCCCCGTGGAACAGGCGTCAACAGCTATCGAATCAGGAACGCGCGCCAGGCCGCTGTCGATCTTCATCTCCTCCAGCACGTCCTGCGCCGATTCCACCAGCTTGGCGCCTTGCTTGATGAGCGCGTGGCAACCGCGCGCCTGCGTGGAATGAATCGAGCCGGGAATGGCAAAAACATCTTTTCCCTGTTCGGCGCTGAGCCGCGCGGTGATCAGGGAGCCGGACTTCAGGGCGGCCTCGATCACCAGGGCGCCCTGCGCCAGCCCGGCAATCAAGCGGTTGCGCCTGGGGAAATTGGCGGGCAGTGGCGGCGTGCCCAGCGGATACTCGCTGATGAGCAAGCCGTTTTGGGCGATGCGGTGCGCCAGCGCCAGGTGTCTTTTCGGGTAGACCCGGTCCAGCCCGGTGCCGACCACGGCCACCGTGGCGAGCCGGTCCGAACCGGGCGCCAGGCTCTCTAACGCGCCCTCGTGCGCGGCGCCGTCCACCCCCAGGGCCAGTCCGCTGACCACGGTCAAGCCCGCCAGCCCGAGCGCCTTGGCAAACTGGCGCGCGTTGTCGGCGCCTTGTGGCGTCGGGTTGCGGCTGCCGACCACGGCAATGCTGTTCGCCAGACTCAAGGCCAGCTTGTTTACTATTGAAGTAGTAGCTGCTTGCCCTTTATTGACGAGGGCTACAGCCTGATTTGGTATAAATTCACCGCCACCCAGCAGGTACAGCATCAGGGGTGGGTCTTCAATGTTGAGCAGCGATTGCGGGTAATTGGCATCCCCCAGCACCACGATTTGGCGCTGCGCGCTGCCCGCGCCCGACTCCTGCAGCCAGGCCCAGGTTTGCTCCAGCAGCGCCGCCAGTTCCGGCGGCTCGCTGCGCAAGGCCCTGGCCTGCTTTGCGCTGACCACCTGTTGCAAGGTGGCGGATGACTGTTCAAACACGGCCGCCGGCAAGCCAAAGGCCACCAGCAATTTGCGCGCAGACGCATTGCCAACGCCGCTGCTCAGCGTCAGGCGCAGCCAGGCGGCCAGTTCGTCGCGTTCCACTGAAACCTTGGGTGCAGGCGTCAAAGAAGTGTCACGCCGCTTTAGCGCGGATTGACCAGCCGGTCGCCCACTTTGGCGCCATCCGTGATGTCGAGCACCAGCGCATAAGAGAGTCTCTCGAAAGTGCGAAACACCATCAGCAAACCATTGCGTTCATCCGGCAACTTCAGCTCGGGGAGCGCCGGGTCAGTCTTGTCGATCAGGCGGGCGCCGTCTTTCAGGATGGCCAATACGTGGCCGCTTTCGATGCCGTCGCGCGTGCCCAGGTTGATGGCCACCACCTGGTTTTGCGCGGCATTGACCACCGCGCTGCCATAGACCGACACAATGCGGGCGTTCACCGGGCCTTGCGGCGCGCGCGGCACATAGCTCAACAACTGTTGCGGTGGCTCGGGCAGCAGGCGGTCGCCAACGCGCATTTCCTCTTTGGCCGCCACAATGTCAATCGTGGCCGGGATGATGTCGGTGCGGGGCTTGCCGTCCTTGTCAACCGAAGCCTGGGTGGATTCGCCGTGCACCAGCAGCGCCTTGCCCACGTACTGCGCCTCATAGCCCAGAATTTCTCCCGTCACCGGGTCTTTGAGAGGCGTGGCATTGCGAAACACCCGGTAGGCTTTTTGCTTCTGCGACGGCTCATCGATCAGCACCGCGTCACCCTGGCCGCGCGCGTAGGCGCGGTCGCCCCGGGTCAGCAGCACGCGGCCCTCTTGCGCCGCCACGATGCGCGGCGCCCGCGTGAGACCGTTCTCGTCCACGATCACCGGTTCGGCCAGAAAGGGCTCGATCAAGTGACTTTTGAGCGTCGGCAGGGCGTCGTCGGCCAGCAGTTCAATCCGGGTGCGTGGCGACAGGCGCACGGTCGGCAGGTCCGCTGCATCGGCGCCAGATTGGCGACTGCGCAGGGTGGCGCGCCCGTCGTGTCGCTCCAGATACAGCGTTTGCCCCGGGTAAATCAGGTGCGGGTTGCGGATGTCTGCCAGGTTCATGCCCCACAACTCGGGCCAGCGCCAGGCGCTTTTCAGGAACAGGCCGGAGATGGCCCATAGCGTGTCGCCGCGTTTGACGGTGTACTGGTCGGGCGCATGGGCTGCCAGTTCGCTCAAGGGCACGCCGGCCTGCGCCACCTGCGTCGCGGTCGCCTTTTGCCCTGCCGTGACCGGAAAAATCTGGGCCCCAGCAGGTGTGCTGGCCAAGCTGGCGGTCAGCACCGCCAAGGTGATCCCAATGACTTTGGCGGCGACGGTGGACTTCTGCATCAGGTTTTGGGTCATAGGGTTCTGCACGGCAAATGTGTTTCAGGCGGTTGGGCGCGCCAGGCGGCGGACTGGCCAACCTGGAGCACATCATGATAAGTCACGCGCGATTTTGCACTTAAGCCCTTGATCGGGCAACGTTTCCTCGGTCTGGTGGCTCCCAGCCAAGCCAAAAGTAGCGAAAATAGCGACATATCCCAAAACCTTGCCGGCCAGAGCCGGGTGTCAAGCCATCAAATGTTACTTCCCATTCTTTGTTATCCCGATCCCAAGCTACACACCGTGGCCAAACCGGTGTCAACGGTGGACGCGCGCATTCAAGCCCTGATCGTGGACATGCTGGAAACCATGTACGAGGCCAAAGGCATTGGCCTGGCGGCGACGCAGATCGATGTGCACGAGCGTCTGATCGTGATTGATGTCTCCGAAGAGCGCGATGCGCCCTTGGTGCTGATCAACCCGCAGCGGGTCTGGAGCAGCCCGGAGACGCACCTCAACGAAGAGGGCTGCCTGTCGGTGCCGGGCATCTACGACGGCGTTGAGCGTTTTGATTCTGTGAGCGTGACCGCGCTGGACCGCCAGGGCCAGTCGCGCCTGATTGAGGCCGAAGGCTTGCTGGCAGTCTGCATCCAGCACGAAATGGACCACTTGCTGGGCAAGGTGTTTGTCGAATACCTGTCGCCGCTCAAGCGCAACCGGATCAAGAAAAAAATGCTCAAAGCGCAGCGCGAGGAGCGTGAGTGAGGCTGATCTTTGCCGGCACGCCCGAATTTGCCCGCGTCGCGCTGGCACAGCTGCACGCGCGCGGGCATGAGATCGCGCTGGTGCTGACGCAGCCGGATCGCCCCGCCGGGCGCGGCATGAAGCTGCAGGCCTCTGCCGTGAAGCAGTTCGCCCTGGATCACGGCTTGGCGCTGGCGCAGCCGCGCAGCCTGCGCCTGGATGGCAAATATCCGCAGGACGCGGTCGCCGCGCAGGCGGCGCTGGAGGCGGCGCAGGCCGATGCCATGGTGGTTGCGGCCTACGGCCTGATCCTGCCGCAGTGGGTGCTGGACCT
>DATCIC010000133.1:0-8449 GCA_036508025.1 Rhodoferax sp.
AGGTAAACCTTTAGCCGCGTCAAGATATCCTGATTCAAATTGGAAATATTCGCGCCGTTGCCTTGTGCAGATAGGACTTGCCGAATGATTGGCGAGCGAAACAAGTATGAGTAGTAGCGTGCATCGGCTTTTGGCGTAGTGAAGCGCACGCGAATCGTGAACGCAGAATGCGTGACTGGTTTTCTAGGCAAGTTTCTGATGAACAGGGATCGCCCAATCAGCTCTCGATTCCCGTTAGAACGCACAAAGAGAATGTCATCGTTCATGAGTAAATGATCCGGGCGTACAACACCCTTTGGGTCAATCTCTTCAAGGGTCTCGTACTGCGGGAATGATCGCTCCCAAAAATCCTTCACGCTGATTACAGGAATGCCTTTACCAAAATTCGATTTGTTGTAGTTGATTCCATTTCGGAACTCTGCGAGCGTGCCGAGTTCCACCGTTGTCCAATCATGGGGGGACGCACTGGTCATGGTTCATGCACCAAGGATTTGGCGAATTCGGTCACCGATATTGTCTTGAAGCATCCCTGCTTCAAGACTTAACGTCTCAAGTTCCTCGTTCAACTCTTCCAACCTCTCCGCAAAATCAAACTCATCCGCCGCCCGAGCCCCGACACCCACATAGCGTCCCGGATTCAAACTCCAGCCCTGCGCCTCAATCTCGGCCCGCGTCGCCGCCTTGCACAGCCCCGCTACATCGGCATACACGCCGCCGGGAAACCGCTCCTCCAGCAGCGCCTGGCTGCCCGCGTCAAACTCCGGCGCTTCACCGCGATGCAGGCGCACCACGTTGGCCAGCAACTCCAGTTGTTCGGGCGTGAACTCGCGCGTCGAGCGGGTGACCTGCTTGAAGAAGGGCCGCGCATCCAGAAACAGTACCTGGTCCTTGCGCGGATTGGTCTTGGGCAACTGCGCCTTGGCCTTGTCGAAAAACCACAGCGTGCAGGGCAGCGTGACGGTGTAGAAAAAGTTGGAGCCGATGCTGATGATCACGTCCACGCTGCCGCTCTGGATCAGCTTCTTGCGGATTTCCATCTCGCTGCCGCGTGCGTCGCCGGCCGAGTTGGCCATGACAAAACCGGCGCGGCCGGTGTCGTTCAGCGCCGAATGGAAGAGCTGAATCCACAGGTAGTTGGCGTTGTCGGTGCTGGGCAGGCCGAGCGGGAAGCGGGCGTCGTCCTTGAGGCGATCTTTGTCCACGCCCGACACGTTGAACGGCGGGTTTGCCATCACAAAGTCGAACTTGCCCAGCACCTGGTGCGGGTCTTCGTAATAGGTGTTGGCCTCGCGGATGTCGCCCGACAGGCCGTGCACCGCGAGGTTCATCTTGGCGAGCTTGACGGTGTCGCTGGACTTTTCGGTGCCGAACACGGTCAGCTCCGTGGTGGCGTTGCGTTTGTGGCGCTGCACAAAGGCAGCAGACTGAACAAACATGCCGCCCGAGCCGCAGGCCAAATCCCCAATGCGGCCGTGGTAGGGCTGCAAGATTTCCACGATCAGCTTGACGATGCTGGTGGGGGTGAAGAACACGCCGCCCTTTTGGCCTTCTTTGAGCGCAAAGTTGCCGAGGAAGTATTCGTACACCTTGCCGAAGGCGTCGCCATCCAGATCCACCGCCGCCAGCAGGCGCAGCAGCTCGACCAGCGTGGCGTTGGGCAGCAGGTTGTAGCCGCGCGGCAGCACACCCTGCAACTCGGGGTTGTGCTCTTCCACCAGCGCCATGGCGCTGCCAATGGCCTTGCCCAGATTGGCGCTCTCGGTCAGGGTGACCAGATACGAAATGCGGGCCTCAAGCGGCAGGTAGAGCACGCCTTCGGCCTGGTAGTCCATGGCCTCGCGCTCGTCGGCCGGAATGCCTTTGGCCGCCAGCGCGGCTTCAACCTGCGTGAAGCGTTTGTCGGCATGACGCAAAAAGATCAGGCCCAGCACGGGCGTGGAAAATTCAGAAGGTTTGAGGCCGGTGTTGGCCCACAGTTGGTCAGCGGTAGCCCAAAGGCGGTTTTCGACTGCGACGAGATCAGATGCCATGGAGTCCCTGAAAAAATGGATGGGTGATGGTAGCGGCTGCAAGCCGGGCGCTTGAAAGTGCTGGCGCTTGGGCGATGGGGGTTGTTTTGATGGGTGGTAGCTAATTTGGCGAAGAATATGAGCCAAATTGGCATCTGGCCACCGTAGCCCCTGCGTGAGCAGCTATTAAATCAGGAGTAAATGCCCGGCGAACAATCAGGACCGCGCCGGAATCCCCAGCCCGCGCACCACCACCGCCGGCCGCGCCACAAACGCCGCCCAGGCGCGGTTGGCGAGCTGCCAATGACCCGTTGACCCGGCTGATCGCCAAAGAATTGCGCTCGAATACTGCTTGTCTATTTAAATTAGCCAAAGTATCACTTTAAATTGGTCGAGATTTAAGTTCTAATTCGTCAATCATCTTCAACCCTGGATCCCAAAGCATGACCACTGCATTCCCGCCCCCATCCAGCACCGCCATCACCCGCCATGTTCAGGGCAAGATCACAACCGCCTTGCAAGATACACGCGTGGTGCTGGTCGTTGGGCCACGGCAGGCGGGCAAGACCACATTGGCTCAGCTCTATGCGACCCGTGATCGCCCCTACCTCACACTGGACGACCCTGCCACCCTGGCGGCTGCGCGGTCAGACCCCGCTGGGTTCGTGCGTGGCTTGAAGCAAGCCGTCATCGACGAAGTGCAGCGCGCACCAGACCTGTTGCTGGCCATCAAGGAAAGTGTGGACAAAGATCAAACCCCGGGTCGATTCCTGTTGACCGGGTCCACCAACCTGATGGCCATGCCCATCGTGGCCGACTCGTTGGCGGGCCGGCTCGAAGTCATCACCCTGCTGCCATTTGCACAGGCCGAACTGGCGGGAACCAAGGGCGACCTGTTGGACCGTCTGTTTGACGGCGCCGGTTTGCCAGCCGTGGTCAGTCCTGTGGTGGGTGACGATTTGATGGATTGCGTGCTCAAGGGCGGCTACCCCGAAGCGCTGCGCCGCACCAGCGTCAGCCGCCGCCAGGCTTGGCTGCAAGACTATGTGGCACTCATTCTGGACCGGGATGTGCGCGACATCGCCAACATCGACCAGCTGGACCGCATGCCGCGCCTGCTCGACGTTCTGGCCGCCCACGCCGGGCAGTTGGTCAACCACAGCAGTTATGGCGCGGCCCTCGGGCTGACCACCCCCACGGCGCAGAAATATGTGGGAATTTTGGAGCGCTTGTTTCTGACGCGGCAGGTGCCGCCCTGGTCCAGCAACGCCGTCAGTCGCCTCACGAAAACACCCAAGCTCCATTTTTTGGACACCGGTTTGCTGGCCGCGCTGCGCGATGTCACCGCCGCCCAACTGCAAAAAGACCGCACCGCCTATGGTCCGCTACTGGAGAACTTCGTCGTGTCCGAAGTCATCAAGCTCACCACTTGGTCCGAGAAGCGGCTGCGCATCTCACACTTCCGAACCAAGGAGCAAGACGAGGTGGACCTGGTTTTGGAAGACCGGCGCGGGCGCGTCATCGGCATTGAGGTCAAAGCATCGGCCACCGTGCGCGCGCAAGACCTGCGCGGCCTGCGTAAACTGCAAGAAGCAGTGGGTGACAAATTTGTGCAGGGACTGGTGCTACATGACCATGACCGCATCACACCGTTTGACGAGAAACTGCACGCGGCGCCGGTGTCGCTGCTGTGGCAGGCGACACAACCAACTGCTGAGCCTGTTTGACGAGGTGGTGGAGATTGCGGTAGTTGACTCAGCGAGTGAAATCAGGCTCTAGCGCATGTCCTGTGGGCGTGAGAAGCTATCAATTTAAGAGCAACTCGAAAGCCAAGTCAACTTGGCATTTATCCATGATTTTCCACATGGATTTTGGCTTTAGAAAAAACTGACACGGCGAGTCTTGAGGTTGCCGTTGAGTCGTCCGTTCAGGTCAATACGAAGCCCCATGCGCTGATTGCCCGTGCGGTAAAACTCCAGCGGCTCAATGCCTTCCTGCGTCTCGCCCAGCAATTTGAATACGTCCTGCCATGCGGCGTTGGGCGCATAAGTGATGCGATAGCGCCCGAGCGGGACCTGGAGCGTGGCCGTTTCACCGCTGCGAATCGGGATCATGACGATGGGAGCATGCCCCCCCACGTATCGAGCCGGACCACCACATGGCGGCCCGCCACGGCCAGCCCCGTGATCGTCAGGGGTGCCGTATCTTTCACGTCATTGGCCGGTGCCGGGATAAATCAGCGAACCGCGCCGGTCACGGGAAATGGGGCTTTGGCTTGCCGGGATTGGAAATACGCCGAAATTTGCGGCACCCGCTTCAACAGCATGGCGCCCATGGCCAACACCAGCAAGATCAGAACAAAGCGCTTCCAACCGGCCTTGGGTGCAGCAACCCGACTTGACGAGTCGCTGTACTTTGCAAAACGCTGCTTCAGTTGTTCTGCCTGACGTGTTTTCTGCTGCTCAGACATTCGGAAGCGTCGGGCCTCCATGTCGGAAACTTGGTTTCGATTGTGCATGTAGTCGCGGTCACAAATTATTCGAGGCAGATTCCTTGTGTCTTATTGGGATAGGACAATTGACATCAAAGTGCTAATACTGCAGCGTCGGAAGACTTGGAGTAATGAAGATAGTGGGGATGCGTCGGTCCAAATGAGCCACCAAAGTGTAATAGCGCCGCAGCATACAAAGAATCAGCCGAAATTGTTACCTTCTTTCCAAAAGCCTTCGCTTTATTAACAAGAAACTTAATCACTGCAGAAACAAGAAAATGTCCACGCAAAAATAAAATTATTCGATTGGTATCCGTGCCAATTGCGATCTTTGCATTTGAAATAGATTGGCTGGAAAAAAGTTTTTGTATTTCAGAAGCATATGAGGCAACCTTTGTAGAACAAGGTACTTCCGAAGATTGACTTTTCATAAACCTGGTGCAATTATCACCAATAGTTTTCGTATCCTCATTCGACATGGCATTTGCAATATCAAGGTGAAGTAGTGGTGCGAATGCTTTCGCCAATTCATCTAGCCATGCCTGACAATCAATGACAGTTACCTTATTTGACTTGCACCATACCGTCGCAAGTTGGTGTAGTGTTTCAGCTGAGTACATAGTATTCTCAATCGAATAACCTTGTGTATAAAGCACTTTAGGATTAAAACTTTTATTAATAGTTAGTGGTATTAAATCAGAATCTCGGGCAACTAATGAATTTAACTGACCAGATTCAATTTTAGTAATATATTTATCAATTTCGCCACAACCTCCGACGGACTCTATTTCGAAATTTATACCTGTAGTTTTGGCTAAAATTTTTTGCCAGAATAGAACATCATCATCACCCTCCACATACACCATTGCTCGGGCTCCATAAAATGCACTTTTAACATTTAGCGCATCAATGGAATATTCAATGCTTTCCATGAAGAATACTCCCCATATCAAGAATATTATCCCCAAATTTCCCAGCTATTTCAGGCGAATGAGTGGCAACAATAATTTGAGAGTTTGGATTTAATGAGCGAATCGCTGCAATAATATTTCTCTGCCAAGATATATGCAATGACAATTCCGGTTCGTCAGCCAAAAATATATATGGTTGTTGCCGTTGAAGGAGTGCTTCAATGAAAAGAATTAAAAGCTGTTTCTCACCTGATGATAGTTTGGCAAGCGGTATCGGTCCTTCATTGGCAACAGTCAATTCACCGGATAAAAATCCGAACGTCTTGTCTGGCACAAAGTTTTTTAAAGTTTGCAGGAATAGATCAACCTGATTAAAAATAGTTTTTGTTTTCTGCTCGGCCGCCAGCGATTTTTCGACGACTGTCCGGGTTAATTTGAAGGCTTCAAGAGCCGCAAGATCTACTTGTAGATCAGGTTGTCCCTTAGCACTGGTCTGCGATGACAATGCTAGTGCCTTCAAGTTCTTTACAGTGCTTGATACAGCGGCAATGTGATCCTGAATCTTGCGCGACACTTCGGAGCCACTGACGCTAAGCTGTTTGTAAGCAGACACAAGGTTCATTCGTTCAACATTCGCATCAAAATCCAATTGGTAGCCTTGATTTTTTACTTTCTCACCCGTGTAGAGGAGGGAAATAAGTACATTTCTCTGCAGCTCGGCAGAAATGTTTCTCGCGCTATCTGAAAGTTCAAGTTGATACTGAGTAAGTCGCTGCATAAGACTGCTTAGTCGTAGATCAACTGTTGATGCGATTCGTTTGGGCGATCGTTCTCGCAACTCGGGATCTGCATCATTCCCCGAACGGTAAACAGATAATGATGCAACAGCAACCAACTTACTTAGTTCATACTTAATTGGTTGAGACTCTTCAATGGCTCTACGGCGCATTGATGGCGGCATACTCCGGCCATCATCGATGCCAATTAAAGAGGCGATATAACGACGATTTGAAATATGATATTCAATGAGTGGTAAAGATGTTGAGTTTCTCTCAATCCTATCTGCGCGAACAGTTCTTGTGCGTTTTCCATCAATTAACGTAATGGTCACAGACTGAAAAACGTTCTCATAGAGCGCTTCTATATCAACAGCAAGCACGGCATGCAAGATATTCATGAAGGTTGTTTTACCTGATCCATTTCTTCCAATGATAATATTTACATCATCTCTGAACGTTGATCCAGCCTCTTTTGATTGCCAGAAACCTTTTATCAATATTGATTTAACTTTAAACATACTATTTATTTAATAAGACATAACTTGATATTAGCACCTATGCAAATGATTTTGCATAGACACAATTAGATTTTAGAAAAATTATTTTGAAAGTCATTAATAATCAAAGTGATTTGATCACTAGATACCTTCATTAAATATGAAAATATATTAACTACGATTCGCACCGAATTAGTCCAACCTCCGCCCAAATCCCCCATCGCCACCTGCCCCAATCACCAACCGCTGCGTCGCCCTCGTCGCCCCGACATAAAACAGCCGCGCCTCGTCCCGCTCGTCCTCGCCCGCAGCGGGCATCTGCCCCACGCCTATCAGCGCCACCACGGGGAACTCCAGCCCTTTGCTGGCGTGCAGGGTCATCACCTTGATGGTGTCCTCATGAGGATGAAAACTGCCGGACCTGGCGCGCACCTCAAACGGCAGTTGCCAGCGGTTCAGCGCTTGGGCGCATTCGTCCATCTCGTTGTAGTGGCGGCACAGCACCGCCATGTCGCCCCAGGCGTGGCCCTCTTGATGCGCGGCGTTCAGCAGGTCGGCAATCTTGGTGGCTTCGGCGCGCAGGTTGGGCAGGCGGATGATCAGTGGCGCCTCGCCATCGCGCCCGCAGCTGATGGGTTTGAGCAGCGGGATGCCGTCGTCGTCTTTGTCATCGGCGGTCAGCAGGTCCGCCGCAATCAGGCTGGCGGTTTGCAGAATCTGGCGGGTGTTGCGGTAGTTTATTTTCAGAATCGTGGTGCGGCCTTGCGCCTGAATGCCCACGCTTTTGAAGCTGAACTGTTTGCTGCGGCTGCGCTCATAAATGCTTTGCGCATCGTCGTACAGCACCAGCAGGCTGTTGGTGGCGGGGTCCACCATTTGCGTGACGAGCTTGAGCCATTCGGGGGCAAAGTCGTGGCCTTCGTCGATCAGCACGGCCTGGTATTGGCCGCTGGGGATTTGCTGGCGGTCCACGCCGCTAATGACGCGCAGCACCAGGTCTTGCGCATATTGCTCACTGCTCAACTGGCCGGGCAGGGTTTGCCCAAAGGCCACCAGTTGGTCGCGGCACCATTTGTGAAAATGCCGCGCATGCACGCGCTCGCTCAGGCCCTTCGCTTCCATCACGCTGTTCAGCTTGACAGCCAGCGGCTCGTTGTAGCAAAGAATCAGGATGGGTTTGCTGGCCTGCGTGTGAGCCTTGGCCAGGTACTCGGCGCGGTAGCCCAAGATCATGGTTTTGCCAGAGCCGGCCACGCCGTGAATGACGCGGTGGCCGTCGCCCAAGCTGCGGGCCAGTTGCTCTTGCTGCAGGTCCATCACGCGCATGATGCCGGGCAGCTCGGCGTCCACGTCGCTGTCATCAAACAGCGCGCCTTGCGTTTGCACGCGCACTTCGGGGAACATGATCCAGCGCACGCGGTCCAGCTGCGGCAGCGACATGACGCCGCGCATCATGTAGGGGAACATGCCCCACAGGCGGCTTTGCAGGTCTTCCGCGTCCACAGCCTCGGTCATCTCATCGGAGCAGATGACGCGATTCGGCTCGATGGCGTGGTGCAGATCGGCGTCATCAAACTGCTTGCGTGTGATGTGGGTCAGCACCACGCCGTAGCTCCACGGAAAGGCCAGATGGCCTTGGTACTGTCCGTCAGGCTGCACCAGTTGCGGGTCGCGCTTAAGTGCGTCAACTACTTGATGCGCGTACTGGCGGGCTTGCTCTAGCGGGTTGGGAACGGTTTTTGGCACGCCATTGGCCATGATT
>DATCIC010000134.1:0-5369 GCA_036508025.1 Rhodoferax sp.
CGCTCACTGCGCTGGGGGCGCTGGTGCTGGCCGGGACGGGCGTGGTGGCGACGCATCGGGCCGCGGATGCCATCCGCTATGCACCTCGCCAAGCCGCCGGCACCGTCATGCTCTTTGACTGGCCGTCCGGGGGATGGCTGCGCCTGCCGGCCCGCCGAACCGAGGTGGGCGGTGATCACGAGGAGCCGCTGGCGCTGCAATGGGCCGGTACGGCGGATCGGATCGAGCAGGTGCTCCAGGCCGGCGGATGGCGCCGTCCGCCGCGCTGGGCGTCCCGTGCGGCGCTGTTGTGGCTGCTGCCGTCCGCGCCTGCCGGACAGCTGCCGGTGCTGGCGAAGTTTCACCAGGGCGAGCCGCCAGCATTGAGTTTTGAGCGGGAATTGGACCCGTCCCAGCGCCTGGTGATCCGCCTTTGGCGCACGTCCTACCGCGTCAGCACGGCGAGCGATCCAGCCGCGCCCTTGTGGGTCGGCATGGCCACGCGTGAACGGCTGATGCATCCGGCGGGCCTCCTCACGCTGGCCAAGACCGAGCCGGACTTCGCCGCGCCGACGGCCCAACTCGCCAAGCTGCTGCAGACACACAAGGTGGCTGTGACCATCAGGCAGCGGGACGCGCTGGCGGTGCTGCTGCTTCAGTGAGCCGGGGGCGCCCAGTTCTCGTCGTCCATCAGCGCCAGGTCGGCTGCATTCAGACTGAGCTTGGTCAGGCGCGACTCGTCATAGATCGCCACCGTGGCGCCATCTTCCTTGGACTGCTGCATGTCATCGACGTGGATGTAGTCGCCAAAGACGGCGCCGCGCCGGGAATGTCAGGGTTGAGTTTGAGGATGGCTTCACGCAGACGAAACGGCAACGCCACCTGGCGGTAATGGCTGCGCTCGGGTTGGGGACCATCGTGGGCAATGTCGGGGCCATACAGATGGGTGTAGCCCACGCCCTGCAGCCAGGTCAGGGTTTCCTGTTCGAGTTGGTCTTCGGTCATGGCGTGCCTTGAGGCTGGCCTTGCAAAACCGCATTCAGAGCCAGATTGATGTAATAGTTATCGCGTCCTATTTTTTTCTTTTGCACAAAACCGCCTTCGCTCAAAGCCTCCAGATACTTGGTCGCCGTCAGGCGTGACACCTGCAAGTCCCGCTGCACGAAGTCGATTTTCGTGTACGGGTGCATGAACAGGTTGTTGATCAAATCCTGGCTGTAAAACTTGTAGCCGGCGCGAATGCGCTGCTTGTAATCGAATAGCGCCGTCTTGATGGCCTGCACCGTGGTGATGGTTTGCCCGGCCGTTTGCTCCACCGCTTCCAGCAGATACAGCACCCAGTCTTCCCAGGCGTCGTCCTCGCGCACGCTTTGCAGCAGCCGGTAATAGTCTGCCTTGTGGCGCACGATGTGCTGGCTGAGGTACAGCACCGGAATGTCGAGCAAGCCTTCTTTCACCAGGTACAGCACATTCACAATGCGCCCGGTGCGGCCATTGCCGTCATAAAACGGGTGGATGCTCTCGAACTGGTGGTGGATCAGCGCCATCTTGATCAGCGGGTCGGCGTCAAACAAGTCCGCGTCGTTCATGAAGCGCTCCAGGCCCCGCATGAGTTCGATGATTTGCGCCGGGTCTTGCGGTGGCGTGTAGATGGTTTGCCCGCCACCGTTCTTAAGTGCCGTGCCGGGCAGTTTGCGAAAACCGGCGTTGTTGCGCTCCAGCTCACCCTGAATCTCGATGATGTGGTTGCAGGTCAATAAGCCGCTTGTGCGCACCAGTTCGAACCCGACCCGCAAGGCTTGGCGGTAGCGCAGCACCTCTTTGGCCGCGGGGCTGGCAAAGGCTTTGGGCAGCACATCGTCCTTGAACAGCTCGTCATGCGTGGTGACGATGTTCTCAATCTCGGAGCTGTCCTTGGCCTCTTGCAGCGCCAGCGTGTTGATCAGAATGCCCTGATTGGGAATGGAGGCCGCCATGCCCTTGAGCTCGGCCAATTTGCGGCTGCTGCTGGCCAGCTTCTTGAGGATGGCGGGCGTCTCAAAGCGGGCGGGCTTGAGTTGTTCAAGCGGCGTGAGTGCGGGCATGGGCGAGCCTTAAAGGGGTGCGACGTGTATAGCTATTAAAGATCTCTTTACATGATAGGCCGGATGTGTATAGAAAATGCGATTTTTTATACATAAAAATCCAGTCGTGATAGCGGCTTTACGGGTTCAGCATCAGCAGGTTCAGTCCCTTCGGCACAAAGTTCTTGAAATCCCGGTCCAGCGAAACCAGCGTTATCCCCCCTGCAATGGCAAAAGCGGCCAGATAGGCATCCATCCAAACCTTGGGTGATGCGGTGTCAGCACCTGCCAGTTGGCACCACAAGGTAAACACGCCGGGTGATTCGTCGCGCAGAGCTACCTGCGGCAGGGTTTGCAAAGCGTCCAGCACCCCCAACGCATCCCGGTTGGTCATGCCTTCGGCACCGTAGGCTTTGTGCAGGGTTGGTGTGGATGCCAGGCGCAAGAAACTTTGCTGGGTGGAGCGGCACCACACGGCAGGCTGTGCCGGTGTGGTCTTCTGTAATGCAAGCTGCGCCGTGGCGTGAAAAGGGTGCGTCGGGAAGATGGCCGCCAGCCACACATTGGTGTCAAACAGGGAGCCCGGCACGTTGCATGTCCTCACGGGTTTGGGTTTGCTGTTCCAGGACCAATAAGTCGTCAAGGCTTAGCCCCACCGCAGGGGCATCGGCACTGCAACGAATGACCGGCAATCCGCTCGGACTGAGCTGCACCATGGACTCCGATGGCGGAGCTTGCGGTGGCCGGGGTGCGGCCAGTCCCAAGCCTTGGCGAATAAAGTCGGCAGCCAAATCGCGCAGGGTGCGCCTCTGCATCACGGCACGCAGCTTCATCTCGCGCACCAGTTCGTCGGGTAAATCGAGGGTGGTTTTCATGAATACCAGCTTACCATCTTGCTGGCTTGCTGTAAAGGTGGCTTTGTGCCATTTGGTTTGAATTATGCATTAAATCAGCTTGTAGCCCCCGTGGAATAAGCGCAAGCAGCTATCGAAATAGTAATTCATCCGGGCCGTGAAATGCACGCCAGCGCATCAAGCCGCCCGCACCTCGGCCAGCAAATTCGGGTGCCGGTCCAGTACCTTGAGCAGTTTGACCAGCGCCAGCGGCGGCTTGGTCTTGCCGTTCTCATAGCGCGAGAACGCGTTCACACCGCCGCCAAATATCTCGGCGGCCTCGCGCTGGTCCAGATCGAGTTTTTTACGCACGCTGATGATGAAACCGGGGTCGACGATGGAGGCGTTCACCTGCTTGGAGAACGCCCGCATTTCACGCATCACGCGCTCAGACTCGGCGGCATCCAGGATGGACTCGGCACAGGCCGGGCAAAAGTCACCTGTCACCGCAGGAAGGGTGGCGGTTTCACCTTTGTAGGTGTAGGGCATGTCGCGGGTGTCGTGGATCAGTTCAGCCGCACCGCAAACAGGGCATTTCATAGTCATAGCTCCTTGAAGGACACGATCAACACATCATCAATGACCATCAGTTTCAAATACACATGCCCCGCAGCTGTGCTCGGGCGGTACACGTCTTGCCAGATCGTGTGGTCGACGTGCGTGGTCATGCTCTTGTAGAAATCTGCGGTGGTCACGACTGCGCCGGCCGGCAAGCTCAGGGTGTCTTCTGGATCAGCCTCAGTTTTGGCTTGAGAGGCTGCCCGACGCCCCGCCTGCCTGGCTGCCAGGAAACGCCGCCTGGTAACGCCGCCGGTAAAACTGCGCCTCCTCAAGGCGCCCGAGCAGCACGGCGCTGTCGATCAGCTTTTGAATCACGCGCGGTTCGGGCGAAAAATCCAGCAAGGCCAGCGCCAACTGGTGCAGGTGCGCCGCATTGGCGGCGGTCAAGGCGGTGGTGGTGAGCTCGGCAAAGCGCAGCTGATCCTGAAACAGCCAGCTGCTTTGAATTTTTTCCAGCGGGTGCTCGCGATAGACCTCGGCGCGCATTTTGGGGCTCAGGTAAAGCTGACTGATGCGCTGATAGTCCCAAGCAGCGTAAGCCACAAATACTATTATTAACGTAGCTATTGACGCAGGTAGCACGGGGGCTAGAGGCCTAAAAGGCTTTGATTCTTGGGAAGACACGGGCGCTGCGCCGCCCGGTATGCGCGGCTCCTGCGCCGCCGCGGCGCGTCGTGGCCCCCGCCACAGCAACCAAATGCTCAGGCCAAACGCCAGCTGGAACGGTCCGTACCACAGCGGGTATTCCAGCAGGCTGTGCAGCAGGATCAAGGCCAGCACCGACCAGGCTAGTTGCCGTGTCGCGTCCAGCTCACGCCAGGGTTTGGCGCGCGCCATCAGCCACAGGCCGGTGCCGCACAGCGCCAGCGCCAGCGGCAGGCCCAGTTCGACGGCCAGATGCAGCGGCAGGTTATGCGCATTGTCCAGAATGTCGCAAAAGCGCAGACCGGGGTAGAGCGTGATGAAGTGCGCGTAATCGAGTTCGCCCCAGCCCCAGCCGAACCCCGGTTTCTGCGCGATCAGGTGCAGCACATTGGCCCACAAGGTCAGGCGGCTGCCGCAGGCCGAGTCACCCTGCTGCAGTCGCGCCAGCATGCCGCTGGCATGGAGATTCTGGCCCAACAACAGCGGCAATGCCACCGCACCCACAGCGTAGGCCAGCACGGCTGCCAGCAGCACCCGGCGCACCGCAGGCTGGCGCCAGCCACTGGCCCGCCAGACCACGGCCAGCAGCGTCAACAGCAGCAGTTGCACCATGCCTGTGCGTGACGAGGACGCCGCGTTGCCCAGCGCCAGCAAGGCTGCCGCCGCCAGTGGCATCAAAGTGCGCCAGGCGAGAGGTGATGAACGCGGGCTTGCACCCGCAACGCCGGGCGTGGCAGAACCTTGCGCCACCCACCACAGCAGGGCCGCCAGGCCGATATTGGTCAGCGTGGCAAACTGGTTGCGCTGGCGCAGGTTGGCATAGGCCTCGCCCAAGCCGGTGCTGTTGACCCATGGCTCCAACGCGCCAGTCGCCCCAAAATACTGCAGCAAGCCCAGCAGCGCACTCAGCAGTGCCACAAACAGCCAGGCGCTGGCCGCCAGTGCCGCCACCTGGGCCGGGCGTGCCCTTGCCAGCCATGGCAGCATGACTGCAAAACCCGCCAGCGCGGCGAGCCAGGGCACCACGTTCGGCGTCGGTCCCGGTGAAAACGGATTCAGCCAGGGCAGCGCCAAGCCCAGGAAGGCGAGCGCAGACAGCAGCGAGGGGCGGCGGATGGCGTGCAGCATGATCAGAGTGATTTAGGCCTCTAGCCCCCGTGTTTATTGTGTAGGCAGCTACTATTTATATAGCGTATTCGAGTGTGATGGCGGCTTGCGTTCAAAGCGG
>DATCIC010000135.1:0-7616 GCA_036508025.1 Rhodoferax sp.
AGGTTTGGCAGTCGGCGCTGGTGTTATGGCGGCTGAAGCCATTGGCCGAAATCTCATGGGGGGCCATACCCCGCCAGTGGGGGCAGGAAATAACCTGGCCAACAATGATTGGCAAGCGCCAAACATCAACCCTGACATGGGAGGCGCAAACTTTGGTATTGACGACACCAGCTCATGGGATGGTGGGTCGAATGTGGATGTCGGTGGTTCAGGTGACTGGGACAATTGACAAGACTTCAAACAAATAAGGGGTGCCAGGTCTTCCTGCCCCCCATTTTTGCCACCCAAAATTTGAACTTGTGCGCGCCATGCATCGGCTTCTGCGAAGCGTTGCCAGCATCGGGATTGCGAGGAAATAGCCTGGGTCGATCCAACGATGGCGCCTGGGTCAAAAACGCGTCGGCACTCACAGGGATGGCCATCAAACGGATCTCGGTCAGGGCTTAGTCGGCACGGTTGCGCCAATCATGGCGGCAAAGTTTGGACCAGAATTGCCGCTATCAAAGGGATAAAGCTGGGAGACCGAACCATCCAGATACAGAGCGTCACGACAACCCAGTTTGTCACGCAGCTGTCGGGCAAAGTCATGGAAGTTGATGGGCGTTCGGCTTTTTACCAAAGCAATTTCCCTGGCTGTCATCACACAAACCGCGTTGCGCACAACTCGGTTGTCCGAGCCCGGAGTGAAAGCCGAATTGATTTGGCCATTGCGCAACAGGATGGGACCGGATTGTGTCGCGTAACGAATGGATAGCAGTCGGGTCTCCAATTCGACGGCAATTTCGTCGGTGCTCAGAATCGTGGCTTCGTGATCCGTTAGCAGAAAGACGCCATTGGGTTGCAGATAAAAATTCCCGTACGCCTCTTTGCGGGTATTGAGTCTGTGTAAAACCTTCCCGGCTTCGACGTACAGACCGATAGGTCGCAAGTCCGTGCCATAGATACCGGCATTTGTTGCGCAGACCAGCCGTTCATTGCGCGCCAGCAACGACACGGCCAAACGACCAAAGTTTCCGAACACCGAACCATCTGCCTCCCGCCAGAACATACGCACGTTGTCCTGGGCCAGGTTAAGCTGGCAAGCATCGATCATTTGGTCGGTCTGTCCATAGCTCGCGAATATGGCCGCAGAGGCGGGCAAGGCCATGAGCGCGATGGTCAATCCAAGCATGGTGCACGTGAAGCTGGAACGGAAAAGGATTGGCATGGCGATTCAGAATCAATATATCGTTTTTCTCTAAACCAAGATCAATGAGAAGTTAACTCAACCAGCCGACACTGACAGCAACGATCAGAAAAACACCCAGTAACGCACGGTAAACGACAAAAGGCCAAGTTGAAAATCTTTCCAGAAACTTCATTAATCCCCAAATCGCCGCAAAGGCAGACAGGCTGGCAACGACTAGCCCGAACAGCAAATGCGACCATGCGGCAGGCGCAATATGGGCTTGGGACAGTACCCATAGTTCCTTCAACCCAGCCAGCGCGATCGCCGGCAAACCAATCAAGAAAGAAAATTGGGCAGCCTCTTCACGCTTGAAGTTCAGAAACAATGCACCCGTCAATGTAGACCCGGATCGTGACACTCCTGGGATGAGTGCCCCAACCTGAGCAAGTCCGACGATCAGTGCGTCCCGTAAACGCATCTCTTCTACGCTACGGCGATGGCTACAAGTCAGCTCGGAGATGCCCATCAGAATCGCCATGCCGATGCACGAGACACCAATGACCAGCAAACCCCTCAGAGGCGAATTGCAGGCATTCAGCACAGAAGATAGGGCGATTCCGACAATCCCGATCGGGATCGTAGCCACAACGATTCCCACGGCAAGGCGAAAGGACGGATCCTGAAAGTTTCGTATTCGTATGGCAGCCGAACTTCCAGCGAACACCCTTCGAACATCACGCCAGAAGTAACTCAGCACCGCAGCCAGAGCGGCCAATTGCATTGCCGCAGAGAAAGCCGAACCAGGGTCAGTCCAGCCAAGCACCGCGGGGATGATCCGCATGTGTGCCGTTGATGATATGGGCAATAGTTCTGTGATGCCTTGCACGACACCCAGAATACCAATCTGCAGATAGTCCAAAGACGCAAAACCAACATCCAGTCCGCCGGTACATGAAGCTGTCAAATCTATTCTCCTGGATCAAATATGTTCATTCTTGCCGACATCGGCGTGAGTGGGGCTATCGCTCCAAACCTTGTGTAGCGCCAGAATTTTGCTCTTTGTTGGCACAATTGATTTGCAAGAAACTTCCACCATTGATGCGTATCGACTTGGCATCGTCATAGGTAATCTCCTGGGGTGGTGTAAATCCGAGCACAGACGTATCGCCAGTGAAATTTAGCCAGTCAATCTTTCCGTAATGGACGATACCGTCTAACCGCCCAGAACTGGATCGGATTTGCACATTGTCCCTGCCATGAAGAAAGTAGAACGAGAATGGCCCCGTATATCCAGGGCATTCATAACGGAGCAGCTGCCTTGGCGGCGGCATCACGCCGTTGTACACGATCGATCCAACTACACCAAGTACGGCAAGTGCGAAAAAAGGAATTATCAAATACAGCGCGTATTTGAAAGCAATGATCGGTGTATATGAGACGTTTCGTTTGTCGGGTACCGATACGTGAGCGCTAGTCTCCAATGCAGGAGCCGTGTCATGCGTTGGCTCCACGCTGCCTGCTTGCACAAGCGTCATCAGCGGTAGATTCGGCGAGGTGGTCGCCGCCGCATTTGAACGCGGCGCAAGTTGAATTCTGGCGCTATTTTGGACGGTTGTATTTAAGGAGGATTCATGCATTGCCACAGAGGCAACAGCTTTTGGTTTTGGAAAACGTTTCAAGTTTTGCTGGATGATTCTGCTTTCCAGTAAAACAAAGCAAGCACACGCCAGTGGCACAGCAAATGTGAGGCCAGGCAACTGAGCGGTGACCCAATCTGCAATCAGAGGATCAGACATCCCAATATCGCCGGCGACCCATCCAAGCAGTGCGCCCCCGCCCGGGATAAGGACCGGGTAGCGCTTTAAAAGGGTTGTCACAAACAGGCTTCCATACATCAACAATGGAACACTCAATGCAAGACCCAGCACCAAGAAGTACACACTATTTTCTGAAATTGCGGCCAATGCAACAACGTTATCGAGGCTCATCGTCACATCTGCCACCACAATAATTCCCACGGTCGACCTGAGACTGATCGGTCTCATTACGCTTGACTCGGCGAGGTTGAGCTGACTGCTACCCGATGCCGCTTGGGTTTCGTCGATGTCGGGGTCTTCCTCAATGAGCAACTTGATGGCGATGACTATCAAAGCCAGCATACCGAGCAATTTCAGGAACGGGATAGCAAGCAAGAAGGAAACAATGGTTGTAAACAGGATGCGTAGTCCAACGGCAGCACCGGTTCCAATCAGTACGGCTTGTCGCATTTGTTGCAAGGGCAATCGGCGACATGCCAGCGCTATGACAATGGCGTTGTCACCACTTAGCAGAAGATCCAAAAAAAAGACCTGTAGCGTTAAGCCAAGCGAGTGCATTCCAGCATCCAGTCCCATCATGCTCCAATCGAGAAAGTGGCGAGAGGAACACTCATCTAGTGCCTGGCACTGGCAGCTGGCCCGGTCTTGAACTCTTTCAAGAATGCGGTGTCAGGTGACAGTACCAGGGTTGGCGCGGATTCTGCCAGTGCCCGACGATAGGTTTGCTGAGTACGGTAAAACTTGTAAAACTGGGGATCGCGACCGAACGCTTGCGCAAAAATTTGATTGGCTTTGGCATCGGCTTCACCATGTGTAATCTTGCTTTGTCGCTGTGCCTCGGAAATCAGGACGGCACGTTCACGATCAGCCTTGGCCTGGATTTGCTGCGCCCACTCGAAACCCTGCGCGCGAAGCTCTTTGGCTTCGCGCTGCCGTTCCGACTTCATCCGGTCATAAATGGCCTGACTGGTTTCGAACGGCAAATCAGCTCGATGAAAACGAACCTCGGCAATTTCGATCCCCAGGGGCTTTGCTTTTTCAACAACTTCCTTCTGAATACGCTCGACGATTTGGGGTCGCTCGGCTGACAACAGCGACTTCAACATCACCTGCCCAAGCTCACGCCGCAAAGAGGAACTAACCAGTTGAGTCAACTGGGCATTGGCCTGGTCGATGGTACGCAGTGACTGGTAGAACCGCAGTGGATCGGCGATCCGGAACCGAACATAGGTTTCAACTTCAAGCCGCTTCTGATCGCCCAGAATGACCTGTTCCGAAGGCGGTGCCAGCGTTAAAAGGCGCGTGTCGTAATAGGAGACCGTGTCGATCAATGGGAGTTTCAATTTCAGGCCGGGCGTCGTGATGAGATCAACCGGCGCCCCCATCCGCACCACCAGGGCTTGCTGCATTTCTCCGACCGTGTAAAGCGCAGAACCTAGATTCCACAGGATCATCAGGACCAGAACTAAAAACGCAATGCGGACTTTCGACCTCATGGCTTTGCCTCCTTAGGTGCAGGCTTGTCCTTTTCTGCAATGGGCATGTAGGGCACGAGACCAGAGACGCCCTTGCCCGACGTATCGATAATCACTTTGGTCGCTTTTTTCAATACTTCATCGGCGCTTTCCATGTACATGCGCCAACTGGTCACGTCTTTTGCCTGCGCGTAACTTTGATAGACCGCCAGAAAACTTTTGGTCTCACCTTCGGCCAGATTGACGGCTTGCGTCTTGTACGCCTCGGCCTCTTGGCTGATGTGCGAGGCCTCGCCGCGGGCTCTGGGAATGATGTCGTTTGCGTAGGACTCCGCTTCGTTGCGCGCGCGCTCCTGATCCGCCCGTGCCCGTTGCACATCGTTAAAGGCATCGATGACGGCTGCCGGTGGGTCAACACGCTGCAATTGAATCTGTGTAATCAATACGCCTGCTTTCTCTCCATCCAATAAATGTTGCAGCAGTGCCTTGGTTTCCTCCGCAATTTGCTGCCGCTTGTCAGACATGGCCGCTTGAATAGGTGTGCGGCCAATAACTTCACGCAAGGCGCTTTCGGCGGCAATCTTGATTGCGAATTCCGGGTTATCGACGCTGAACAGAAATTGCCCAGCGTCCTTGATGCGCCAAAACACCGCACAATCCGCCTCAACAATATTTTCGTCGCCGGTGAGCATCTGTTTGTCACGCGAGGCCGCATTGTTTGCGTTGGCATCAGCACTACTGACAGGGGCACCGTGGCCAAGCTGCAATTGGTTGATTTTGGTCACCTTGGGCAGCAACACGGTCTCGATCGGATAGGGAAAATGATAGTGCAGGCCAGCCTCCGTCGTGTCAATACGTTTGCCAAAACGAAGCACCACGCCTTGTTCATCTGGTTGTACTTTATAGGTGCCGCCAACAATCCAGACGAAAGCCAAAAGAGACAAAATCAAGTAGAGCCCCTTGCCGCGCAGTCCTGCAATATTGATGAACCGCTCGAACCTGCCCAAGAATGTGCGCACCAAAGCGCCAAATGATTCGTGCTTGTCTAATGGATCGTTTTCATTGACGTGCTGATGCTCGGACATGCAGTTATTCCAGGAAATTTAAGACTAATGGGTTCATACCGTTTGAGTCGAGAAAATTGAGCCGAGCGGGAGTGATCGTATATTGAGATGGGATCAAAACCACTTGAATGAGAACAATTTCCAAGAAGTATAGATGCTTTGAAGCAATACGACAGTCTCCCTCTCATGTCGGCGTACCCGGTAAAACGAGAGCTTGTCCATTGGATGAATGTGCGTTATTTCGCGCCTGAGGTCGAAGCATTGATTGCCAGTCTGGGGTGTTGTCAGGCGCTCAATTTTCCGGCGACGCAAGCGACCTGCTGGAACAAGCTGGAGAATCAGCGACCTCTTCGATTCGCTTTCAGTTCAATAGGTGTCGGATCAAAATCCGACCCGGGTTTGAACCACTGCTATTGCCACCCAAAGCGCCTGGAGTAATAACGCTTCATTGCCTGAGTCAGCACCATATACCCGGCAAGAATGCCGATCAGGATCGCGAAGTAGCTCATTGGCAAAGCCTGCAACTTGAAATAGCCAGCAAATGGCCCCATCGGGATGAAGATGCCCAAGGCCATGATCAAACCGGTGGTTATCAGCAAGGCCGTTCCTGGGCGACTCTGAATAAACGGAATTTTCTGGGTACGAATCATATGCACGACCAAGGTTTGGGTCATCAACCCCTCAATAAACCAGCCGGACTGGAACAAGGTTTGGTGCTCTGCACTGTTGGCCCCGAAAACGTACCACATGACAAAATAGGTGATGATGTCAAAGACCGAACTGACGGGGCCGAAGAAAAGCATAAAGCGGCCAATGTCACCCGGATTCCAGCGCTGCGGCTCTTTCACCAGTTCCTCGTCCACCTTGTCGAACGGAATTGCGATTTGTGAAATGTCATACAGCAGGTTCTGCAGCAGCAGGTGCATCGGCAACATCGGCAGGAAGGGGATGAAGGCGCTGGCCACCAGCACCGAGAAAACGTTGCCAAAGTTGGAACTGGCCGTCATCTTGATGTATTTCAGCATGTTGGCGAAAGTCTTGCGGCCTTCGATAACGCCTTCTTCCAGGATCATCAAGCTCTTTTCAAGCAGGATGATGTCGGCAGCCTCTTTGGCAATATCTACCGCCGTGTCAACCGAGATGCCAATGTCGGCCGCGCGCAAGGCCGGTGCGTCGTTGATGCCGTCACCCATGAAACCCACCACGTGGCCGTTGGCTTTGAGTAGACGAACAATACGCTCCTTGTGCGACGGCGTGAGCTTGGCAAAAATGTTGTGCGTTTCGACGGCGGCCGACAGTTCTGCGTCGCTCATCCGTTCGACGTTGGAGCCGAGCAGAACGGCATCTGATTTCAGGCCCACCTCGCGGCAAATCTTCGCCGTCACCAGCGCATTGTCGCCAGTCAGCACCTTGACCGTGACGCCATGGGAGGCCAGTGCTTTGAGCGCGGGTGCCGTGGACTCCTTCGGAGGGTCGAGAAAGGCAACGTAGCCAATCAGCGTTAGCCCTGCCTCATCCGCTACGCCGTACACATCTTGGGTCGGCGGCAGTTCCTTGGAGGCCACGGCCACAACGCGCAAGCCGTCCCCATTGAGTTCGGCGGTGACTGCGTAAATACGGTCCAATAATTCCGGTGTCAAGGCCTCATTGATTTCACCATGGCGCACGTAGGTGCAGACGCTGAGGATTTCCTCAACGGCGCCTTTGCAGATCAGCAAGTGATGTTCATCGTGCTCGGCCACCACCACCGACATGCGCCGGCGCTGGAAATCAAAGGGGATCTCATCCACCTTGCGGTAGTTGAGAACTGGTTCCAGCACGCCACGAACCTCAACATGCTCCAACACAGCGACATCCAGGAGGTTTTTCAAGCCAGTTTGGTAGTAGCTGTTGAGATAGGCCGATTCCAGCACGTCATCGGACTCCTGGCCCCATACATCGGTATGGTGGGCCAAAAAAATCTTGTCCTGGGTGAGCGTTCCGGTCTTGTCGGTACAGAGCACATCCATGGCACCAAAGTTCTGAATGGCATCCAGGCGCTTGACGATCACTTTCTGGCGCGACAAGATGACGGCACCTTTCGCCAAAGTCG
>DATCIC010000136.1:0-4001 GCA_036508025.1 Rhodoferax sp.
CCCCTATATTCAAGAGCTGGCGCGCGCCGCGCCCGACACCTTCATCAGCTGCTACCCCAACGCCGGCCTGCCCAACCCGATGAGCGACACCGGCTTTGATGAAACCCCGGCCGACACCAGCCGCCTGATTGGCGAGTTTGCCGCCGAGGGCCTGGTCAACATCGTGGGCGGCTGCTGCGGCACCACGCCGGAGCACATTGGGGCCATTCACGACAAAGTGGCTCCGCTGGCAGGGCGCGTGCTGCAGACGAATGTGTTTTACCAAGAGGCGGCTTGACCCAGGACTAACGCCTGAGCAAATAACCGGCGTGTTGTCGCAATGCGTGCGCCTGAGCGGGCTTCGCGCGACCCGCGCCTGGCAGTCAATCAGTTCTATGCATTTGCTGTGCCCCACGTCTGGCTCGCGCAAGCCGGTAGTGCCTAGTGCGAACAGCCCTTAAAATCGCAGACTTCCAAGGAGCGTTGCAGCGGACCACACGGCCCGTCAGGCTTGGAATCTTTGCAACGACGCTCACCTGACACTATGAAATCCACAGGTGAGTTGCATGTCTGAAACCCTAGTTCCCCCCATGAAATTGTCCGGCCTGGAGCCGCTGACGATTGGTATCACGCCATCTGCAGATACGTCTGTGCCGAGTGCAAGCTTCGTCAACATCGGTGAGCGCACCAACGTGACCGGCTCCAAAGCCTTTGCCCGCATGATCCTGACCGGCGACTTTGACCAGGCCCTGAGCGTGGCGCGCCAGCAGGTCGAGAACGGCGCGCAGATCATCGACATCAACATGGACGAGGCCATGCTTGACAGCCAGGCGGCCATGGTGAAGTTCTTGAATTTGATAGCGTCTGAGCCAGACATCTCAAGGGTTCCGGTCATGATTGACTCCAGCAAATGGAGCGTCATCGAGGCCGGCCTGCGCTGCGTGCAGGGCAAGGCGGTGGTCAACTCCATCAGCATGAAAGAAGGCGTGGACGCTTTCAAGCACCAGGCCAAGCTGCTGCGCCGCTACGGTGCCGCTGCGGTGGTGATGGCCTTTGATGAGCAGGGCCAGGCCGACACTTACGAGCGCAAGATCGGCATTTGCGAGCGCGCCTACCGCATTCTGGTCGATGAGGTGGGTTTTCCGCCGGAAGACATCATCTTCGACCCCAACATCTTCGCCATTGCCACCGGCATTGAAGAGCACAACAACTACGCGGTCGATTTCATCAACGCCACGCGCTGGATCAAACAGCACCTGCCGGGCGCCAAGGTGTCGGGCGGTGTCAGCAACGTGTCTTTCAGTTTCCGGGGCAACGATCCGGTGCGCGAAGCGATTCACACCGTGTTTTTGTACCACGCCATCAAAGCCGGCATGGACATGGGCATCGTCAACGCGGGCATGGTCGGGGTCTATGACGACCTGGAGCCGGAGTTGCGTGAACGGGTGGAAGACGTGGTGCTGAACCGCCGCCCGGATGCGGGTGAGCGCTTGGTCGAGATTGCCGAAACGGCGAAAAGCGGCGCCAAGGACGAGAGCAAGAAGCTCGAATGGCGCGGCACGCCGGAGCACCCGGTCGGCGTGGAGCAGCGCCTGAGCCACGCCATGGTGCACGGCATCACCGATTTCATCGTCCCTGACACCGAAGAAGCCTACCAGGCCATCATCGCCAAAGGCGGGCGGCCGCTGCATGTGATTGAAGGGCCGTTGATGGCGGGCATGAGCATCGTCGGCGACCTGTTTGGCCAGGGCAAGATGTTTTTGCCGCAGGTGGTGAAAAGTGCGCGCGTGATGAAGCAAGCCGTGGCGCATTTGATTCCCTACATTGAAGAAGAAAAACGCCTCGATGAAGCCGCTGGTCGCGATGTCGCTACCAAAGGAAAGATCATCATCGCCACCGTCAAGGGCGACGTGCACGACATCGGCAAAAACATCGTCACCGTGGTCTTGCAGTGCAACAACTTTGACGTGATCAACATGGGCGTGATGGTGCCGTGTCACGAGATTCTGGCGCGTGCCAAGGTTGAGGGCGCGGACATCATTGGCCTGTCGGGACTGATCACGCCCAGCCTGGAAGAGATGCAGTATGTGGCCGGCGAGATGCAGAAAGACGACTACTTTCGGATCAAAAAGATACCGTTGCTGATTGGCGGCGCCACCACCAGCCGGGTCCACACCGCCGTCAAGGTGGCGCCCCATTACGAGGGCCCTGTCGTCTATGTGCCCGATGCCTCGCGCAGCGTGGGCGTGGTGCAAAACCTGCTGGGCGACGCCGCCAGTGGCTTTGTGGCCGAGCTCAACACCGATTACGAGCGCGTGCGCCTGCAGCACGCCAACAAGAAGCAAATCCCGCTGTGGCCGCTGGCCAAGGCGCGCGCCAACAAGACGCCGGTGGACTGGTCCGCTTACCAGCCGACCGCGCCGAAGTTCATCGGCCGGCGCATTTTCAAGAACTTTGACCTGAGCCAGTTGGCGGGCTTTATCGACTGGGGCCCGTTCTTCCAGACCTGGGATTTGGCGGGGCCGTTTCCGGCGATTCTGGACGATGAGGTCGTGGGCGTTGAGGCCAAAAAAGTCTATGCCGATGGCCAGGCGATGCTGAAGAAAATCATCGACGGCCGCTGGCTCACCGCCAATGGCGTGCTGGGCATTTACCCCGCCAACACGGTCAACGACGACGACATCGAGCTTTACACGGATGAGTCCCGCAGCGCCGTGGCCATGACCTGGTACGGCCTGCGCCAGCAAGCGGCCAAAGAGGAAATCGACGGCGTGATGCGCCCGAGCCGTTGTCTGGCGGATTTCGTGGCACCCAAAAATACTCCTGAAAACATAGCTGCTAGCAAAGACCAGACGGGGGCTACAGGCCGAAATGGCTTAAATATTCCAGGGAATGCCGAGGCCGTGATTCCCGCCCAGACCAGCATTCGGGACTACATCGGCGTCTTTGCTGTGACCGCGGGTATTGGTGTTGAAAAGAAAGAAGCGCAGTTTCTGGCCCAGTACGACGACTACAGCGCCATCCTGTTCAAGTCCCTGGCGGACCGGCTGGCCGAAGCTTTTGCCGAGTGCCTGCACCAAAAAGTGCGCACCGACCTGTGGGGTTACGCGGCGGATGAAGCCCTGCCCGCCAAAGACTTGATTGCCGAGAAATACGCCGGCATCCGCCCGGCGCCGGGCTACCCGGCCTGCCCGGACCACAGTGTCAAGAAAGACATGTTCGAGTTGCTGCAGTGCGCGGAGATCGGCATGGCTGTGACCGAGAGCCTGGCCATGACGCCGGCGGCCAGCGTCAGCGGTTTCTATATCGGTCACCCGGACAGCACCTATTTCAGCGTTGGCAAGATCGGTGACGACCAGCTCAAAGACCTGGCGGCGCGCCGTGGCATGGATGAAAAAGCGCTGCAGCGGCTGTTGGCGCCCAATCTGTAGACTGCGGACCGACGCCGCCTTTTTGATTGAGCACGACATGCTGCATGAGAGGCTGCCCGTTTGAGTTGGGATGGCGCCGAGTTTAAGACCTGCTAAGCCGCGCGCAGTGCACGCCGGTATTGCATCGCCTCGGCCACGTGCGTGACCTGGGTGCTGTGCGCACCGGCCAGGTCGGCAATGGTTCGTGCCACTTTAAGGGCGCGGTGCGTGCTGCGGGCTGACCAACCCAGGCGCGCGGCGGCGATGTGGAGAAACTTGGCTGCGGCCTCGTCGAGCAGCAAATAGGTATCAATCTCCTGGCCTTGCAGCGCATGGTTGGACTTGCCCTGGCGTGCCATGGCGCGCTCGCGCGCGGCCGTGCAACGCGCGCGGATGACGGCGGTGGCTTCACCGGCGCTCGCCTGCAGCAAGTCCGCCGCCGGCAAGGCCGGCACTTCCACATGCAGGTCAATGCGATCCACCAGCGGGCCGCTCAGCTTGCTCTGGTAACGCGCCACCTGGTCGGGGGTGCAGCGGCAGGCCTTTTGCGCCGATCCCAGGTAGCCGCACGGGCAGGGATTCATGGCGCCGATCAGCTGAAAGCGCGCCGGA
>DATCIC010000137.1:0-7533 GCA_036508025.1 Rhodoferax sp.
CTGGAAGCCGCTCAGGCGATTGCACGGCAACTGCGGCTGCGCAACCTGGGCGGCATCGTCATTGTGGATTTCATTGACATGGTGCGTGAGGACCATCGGGACGCGGTGCTGGCTGAAATCCGCAAGCAACTGTCGCGCGACCGCGTCAAGACCATGGCCGGTGCTTTTTCGCAGCTCGGGCTGGTCGAGATGACGCGCAAGCGAACCCGTGAATCGCTGGCCCACATGCTGTGCGAGGCCTGCCCCACCTGCGAAGGCAAGGGCATCGTCAAGACTGCGCGCACAGTGGCCTACAACATTTTTCGCGAGATTTTGCGCGAGGCACGCCAGTTCAACCCGCGCGAATTTCGGGTGATCGCTTCCCCCAAGGTGATTGAGCTGTTTCTGGATGAAGAAAGCCAGCACCTGGCGGGTTTGAGTGAATTCATTGGCAAGCCGGTGTCGTTGCAGAGCGAGAGTGCCATGGGGCAGGAGCAGTACGATATTGTGTTGCTTTGAGTGGGCAAGAAATAATCCGCTTGCTCGCCCTTCGGATTGGAGACAATCAAAGTTAAAAAAAACTAGGGCACAGTGAAATAAAAATACATGAAAAAAGTTTTCATTACCGAATATGTGGGCCTCAGTACACGGCTCGAAGCGTTGGCCATGGCCTTCCTGATCTCGGAGTATTTTGGCCATGAAGTATGCCTTGATTGGCGTGAGCTCGATGCGCTGCATGTGGTGGGAGCGCGCAGACGCGGTCGTGGGCTGTTGGGTCGGCTTGACAGCTTGAAACTGCTTGGCGACGCCGCAGAAGGATTCGACCGCATCCAAAACTACACCAACGTTAATGTGCGAACGCATCACGGCCCGCGCCATTTGCTGCAAAAACTGTACCTGCCAACGGCCCAGCGTGTGAAGCTGCGCCCGGACCTGATCGCAGTGATACGCGACACGTTCAGCCGGTACGAGAACCGCCCGCTGGTAGGTGTGCATATTCGGCGTGGCGACTTTCCATTGGTCAGCCCTGACATGTTCGACGTGAACGCCGTTGCCTGGCCCGCCGTCCCCGATTGGTGGTATGAGCACGTGATGAGAGAGATTCAGCGGGCTGTGCCCAACGTGGCCTTTTTTGTGTCGTGCTCGGGGAGTCTCGACGCTTTCCCCAATCTGCAGAAAAACTTTGATATCTTTGACATGCCCGCTGAATCGCCGTACACCCATTTTGGCCCTGGCCACGTCTCAGCCCGTCACCCCGCTGCCGACTTGTTTGCGCTGGGTTGTTGCGACACGCTGATCGGTTCACCTTGTTCCACTTTTACTCACTATGCGGCCAACATGCTGGGGCGCCCCACCCAGATTTTCGTACCACCGGCACACAGAATGTTTAAAACCCGGCCTGAGTTCTCCAAGGTCAGCCTGCATGGTCATGGCGCCGCCGACTGGTACGCCGCCTGTCGCACCGGGCAAGGCCTGGAGGCCGTGACAGACGCTAGCTCATTACAGATCACGAACGGTGCGTTCGTGGACTGGATGTGACGATCAAGGTGCTTGGCTCGCAATTCTTCCGAGGACAAGGTCTGTCCTGTGAAAGTCGTTGGGACACTACTATTGCTTTATGCCAAATCTTCTCACCGCCAATCTGTCGTCGATTCCCATTCTGATGTACCACCAGATTGAGACTGCGCCGCCCAAGGGTGCCGTCTTTCGAAGCCTGTACGTCTCACCCGGCGACTTCGCCCGCCAGATGGCTTTATTGGACCTGCTGGGCTACCGTGGTCTTTCCATGTCGGAATTGATGCCCTATTTGATGGGTAAGCAGACGGGCAAAGTGGTGGGCCTCACGTTTGATGATGGGTACCTGAACAATTTGACCAATGCCTTGCCGGTTCTGAGTCGACACGGTTTTTCGTCGACCTGTTACGCAGTAAGCCAGCAACTCGGTAAGACCAACGAGTGGGACCGCAAGGTTGGCATCGCGCAAACACCGCTCATGAATGCCTCGCACCTGCGGCAGTGGGTGGCTGGCGGGCAGGAAGTGGGTGCCCATACCCGTCATCATGTGCGCCTGACGCAAACCGAAGTGTCGACCTGCATGGAGGAAATTACCCTGTGCAAGTCGGAACTGGAGCGTATGACGGATTCCCCCGTGCGGCATTTTTGTTATCCCTATGGCGACTACACGGCAGATCATATGGCGATGGCGCGCGCGGCTGGGTTTGACTCCGTGACCACTACGCAGCGCAGCCGGTGCCAGGCGCAGGAGGATACGATGCAATTGCCGCGGATACCGGTCGTTCGTTCCACCAGTCTGCTATTGCTGTGGCTTAAGGTGGCCACACGCTACGAAGATCGGCGGCGCACGTGACATCGACAGCACAGGGGCGCAGCGAGACGCCGTGTCAGTCAGTGTCTGAGCCAGCGGTGCCGCCTGGAGTTGAAAAGCGCCTGCGTATCGCCGTGCTGAATCGGGTTTTTTCACCCACCGGCGGTGGAGCGGAGCGTTACTCCATCGCATTGGTGGAGCAGTTGGCGCAACGACACGAAATTCATGTCTTTGCCCAGCAGATCGACCATCAATGGCCGGGTGTCACCTACCATAGGATTTCTGCGCCATTTCTCAAGCCGCGCTGGATCAACCAGCTCTGGTATGCCATAGCGACGTGGTTGGCCACGCGTCAGGGTTTTGATGTCGTGCATTCGCATGAGAATACTTGGCACGGGCAGGTTCAGACCGTGCATGTTTTGCCAGTGAAGTACAACCTGTTTCATGGGCGAACAGGTTGGCGATTGGTGATGCGTTGGATGAAGGTGTTGACGAGCCCGCGTCTGCTGGCCTATCTCTGGCTGGAACATGTGCGTTTTTCAGGCCGGCACAGTCGCTGCATCGTAGTCACATCCAGCGTTCTGATGACCCAGCTGGCCAACACGTATCCTGTAACCGCTCGCGCACTGAGGGTTCTGGCGCCAGGTGTCGCGATAGTAGGCGATAGGGCGACACCAGCACTGCAACTCGCGGCGCGCCAAAGATTGGGATTGCCCGAAGCCGGGTATGGCATTCTGTTTGTGGGGAACGATTATCGGAAGAAGGGGCTGGAGACTCTGTTCAGGGCATTGCGGCAGCTACCCAACAACACCTGGCTGGCCGTTGTGGGGAATGCTTCGCAAATTCCTGAATTTCGGGCGCAGGCGAAGGCGGCTGACATTGAGGGCAAGGTTACTTTTTTGGGCGCCTTGAATGATGTCCACGACGCCTATGTTGCGTCGGATTGCCTGGCACATCCGACGCTGGAAGACACCTTTGCCATGGTGGTGCTCGAAGCCATGGCACACGGACTGCCTGTCGTTGTGAGTGACGAGCGGCATTGCGGAATATCGGCGCTTCTGACGAACGGAGTGAACGCGTTGATTCTCGACGACCCTAAAGACACAAAAAAACTTTTAAGAGCATTGGATCAACTGCGTCAAGATGATTTACTGCGACACCGTTTAGGTGAAGCGGCAGTAGCCTTTGCTCGTTTGCATCAGTGGCCAGCGATAGCTCGCCAGCAAGAAGAGATTTATTTTTCCGTATGCAAGGCCGCCGGTTGCGTTGCGACAGGTTCTTCGTGCAACTCAAGCTCGTAGAGTCGCGCGCAATGGTCAATAGGTTGGATCGACTGGCTGTGTGTTCCAGTTTCAACAATGCGACCCGCGTTCATGACGACAATTCGTTGGTTGTGGTGAACGGTGGCGAGCCGGCGCGCGACTACAACTGGCATGCCCGCACAGATCAAGTGCGATCACAGCTTGGCAAGATTAAGTTCTGTCAAAGTGCTTATCTGCTTTTGCAAGCCGCCATCGGTTGAATCTAAAAATACTTTTTTTGGAATCAACCGGGTGATGTTGGGACTGAACAATGCGCTCAAAAAAATTAAGCAGCTTGTTTTCTCCAAACAGTGGGTTTTGCTGGTCCTGCCTTATCCAGGGCTGACGCATCATTTCTGTGTATTTAATTTCATTCTGATCAAGTTCAATGATCTTCTCGATGAGCGCTTCATCTGAATTGAAGTTGGCAAGATTTAGAAAGCTGTCCGGATTGAAGTTGTTGCTGACAAGCGGGTCGCCCCAATAAATAGGGAGTGTTCTGGCTTGCATGGCATTAACGAGTTTTTCAGTGGTATAGCCAGGCACCGAATTATTTTCAAAGCAGATATGAAATTTATACGGCTGAAGAAATTCAATTTTGTTGTCGTAGCCCGGCGGAATTGGCCCGCCGACGTTATTTAGTCCTTTGCCGGCGGAGTCCACATGTTTATAGCTAGAGAGTTTGTGAAAAAAATCGACCCGCTTTTTTACCGTTTTGTCTGCGTAGCCAGTGATGAAGGCGCAGAACTTGGTTTTTGATTTAACGATCTCTGTGGCATCTTCAGCCTTCTTCAATAGCGAATTTGGATCGGCCAAGGTGACATAGTTGGGCAATCTGTAATGACGGTAATTTTCGAAATAGTGAAACGAAAGTGCATAGTCACACCTGTCAAAGTCTGGCATCCAGCATTCTTCGGTGTAGTAAATTTTTACGCAGTTATGCAGGCGGTGAATATGGCCGTAATCGGAATAAATTACATAGTCCGGCTTGTCGCAAAGATTAACCGTGAAGCGCTTCGAAAGAAGCCGCACAAAATAATTATCGGTTTTTGAAAAGCCAACTGGGAAGTCGCAAAAGTCGATATTGAGTTTCAATTGCCCACCCTTTGTTGAGTCTTGATTGTAAGTGCTCCACAAACGCCAGAGGACATGACATGAGGATGGGAATGCTCATCCCTGTAGCCGACTTAGGTTGGCGTAATAGCCGCCAGCACTCAGCAGCTCGGCGTGGGTACCCGTCTCAACGATGCGCCCTTGGTCCAGTACCAAAATGCAATCAGCGTGTTCAATGGTGCTGAGCCGGTGGGCGATGACCAGGGTGGTTCTATTTTTCATGAGGACGGCGAGTGCGGCCTGCACCTGACGTTCGGATTCGGTGTCGAGCGCCGAAGTGGCTTCGTCGAGTATCAGAATGGGCGCGTCCTTGAGCAAGGCACGTGCAATCGCGAGGCGTTGACGTTGACCGCCAGAGAGCTTGGCGCCATTTTCACCGATGGGCGTGTCCAGGCCATTGGGCAACTGCTCAATAAAGTCCCACGCGTTGGCCGCGCGCGCGGCCCTGATCACATCATCCCGACTGCAGGTCTGGAGTGATCCGTAGGCAATATTGGCTCCGACGGTATCGTTAAAAAGTATGACATTCTGGCTGACTAGCGCGATGTTTTGGCGCAGGCTGGCCAGCGTGATGTCATTGATGTCAATACCGTCAATCAAGACTCGGCCTGATGTGACCGGGTAGAAGCACGGAATCAAGGCGCTGATTGTGCTCTTGCCGCCGCCAGAAGCGCCAACCAGTGCCACGGTTTGGCCTGCAGTAATCCGGAAACTGATGTCATTCAAGGCAAACCGCTCTGCGCCTAGGTAACGAAGGCTGACGTTGGCAAAACAAATTTCCCCCTTGCTGCGAAGCAACTGCCGTTTGCCCCGGTCTTCTTCCTGCGCTGCGTCCAGAAGCTCGAAGATGCTCTCCGATGCTGCCAAGCCGCGCTGGATTGTCGGGTTCACGGTCGCGAGTTGCTTGACTGGGGAAATCAGCATCAGCATGGCCGTGATAAACGAGATGAAGCTACCCGCTGATGCGCCAGCCTGACCCGTAGACTGGCTCAAAGCCAGGAAAGCAATGACCGCAATCGCCACCGATGCAGCGATATGCGTGATGGGCGTCATCGCCGACGCAGGAATGGCTTCACGCATCTGGGCACGGCGGAATTGTTCCGTGGCCTCAAAAAACTGTTGTTGTTGCCGCTCCTGCCCCCCAAAGATCTTGACCACCTGCTGGGCCGAAATTGTTTCCTCAATGGTGTGCGAGATGAAGCGCATCGCCTGCAGGCTTTTTTGGCTTGCCGCCCTCATTCGTTTGCTGAACGATTTAACGGTGAAGGCAATCACGGGTCCGAGGGCCAAAGTGATGAGCGTCAACTTCCAGTCCAGGTAAAGCAGATATCCAATCAGTGCGATAGCCGTCAACGATTCCCGCACCAACGTAATCAGAGCGCTGGTAGCCGCATCGGTTACGTTGCTCACGTCGTACACCAGCCGCGAGATCATCTGTCCCGCCGAATGCTCATCATAGTGATGGGTCGGCAGCGCGAGGAGTTTGGCAAACATGGTTCGCCGCAGGTCGGTGACGAGCCGACTGGATATCCACATCATCAAGTAGCCGGTGCAATAGACAATGACACTTCTCACCAAGAATAGAGTCACGATGCCAATGGGTATGAGCCAAATCATTCGCGCGTCTTTGGCCTGAAAACCGTTGTCCAGCAGGTATTTCATGATTGCTGGAAACACAGGTTCCGTAGCCGCAGTTCCCACCATTCCTATGACAGCCAGAAAAACTGCTTTCCAGTAGGGCCGCACATACGACAGCAACCGGGCATACAAGGCCCGATTACTCAGAGAAATCGGTTTCGTCATTTGTTGATTTGTCTGGGCGCTTGCCATTGGTCGCCCTTTTGAATTTCGAGGGCTTTCACATAACGGTAAAACGTACTCTCGAAGCTTTGAAGTGCGATGACAAAACCAGCCCACCCATCCATGAATCCAAGCTTAAATAGGTAATGCTTCGCAAACGCCCAAATGCCATGAGACAAGGCGGTACCCATCGATAGCCGACGCTCTGCAATGCGCTGTGCACCCAATGTGGAGTAGCGGTTGGCTTTGTGCATCACCTCGCTCATATTCTTAAACGGGAATTGCCAGATCGCTTTATTTAGATGACCAACGGGCTTTGACGTGTTAAGCAGGTAGCCCTCGTGCACCGCCTTTTGATCGTAGCTCATGTGGCCTTTGCGAAACAATTGCGGCTGACGATAGTTGGGATACCAGCCAGAATGTTTGATCCAGCGCCCCATAAAAAAATTTCGCCGAGGCACACGATAAACATCGGCTGAATTCGGGTCGTTCATGATGTGATGGATCTCTGTCGCAACCTCTGCAGTGCATCTTTCGTCTGCATCGAGACTGAAAATCCATTCATGAGAACAGGCTGCGATAGCTTGATTGCGTAGATCGCCAAATCCTTTGAAATCGACCTGAACTACCCTGGCACCAAGACTGGTGGCAAGTTCGGGCGTACCGTCTGAACTCCAGGAATCAACCAACACAATTTCGTCTGCCCAACGAGCGCTTTCAATGGTTGCTGTGACTTTTTCGACTTCGTTGTAGGCAATTATGTATACAGATATCTTGCTCATTGGCGTTGGTGGTACTTGAAGACAGTTGCGACTGGGCTACGAGAGTAGCCCGCGTTAGGAGAGATGACTTGTGGTAGTCTAGTTGAAGATGGTCATGGGGTCTGGAACCGCGGTGTGCGATGCTGCGTCAAGTTGTTTGTAAGTGGGTGTCAAAAACGATATTGTTACTGCAAGGTCGGAATAGAATAGAAATGATGAAAAAACGGGTTTTGTTGTGTTTGTTGGCGGGGAT
>DATCIC010000138.1:0-2701 GCA_036508025.1 Rhodoferax sp.
GCGGCCTTTTTGGTGGGCTACGGCGTGTTTCGCTTTATCGCCGAGTTTTTCCGCGAACCGGATGCGTTTCTTGGCATTCTGTCGCTCGGCATGAGCATGGGGCAGTGGCTGTGCCTGCCCATGATCGTCGGCGGTGTGGGATTGTGGTGGTGGGCCCAGAATTCCTCAAAAATTTATAATAAATAGGGCTATAGCCCCCGTCCTGTATACGTTAGCCGCTATTGATATGGTAGTGCATATGTTTGCTGGAAAGACCTTGTCTTATTTTGAGAGCAGATGGCTATGAGTTCCAAAGTGGCGCAGCATGGCCATATTCGTTGCGAGCACCAGGGCGGTGTGGCGCGGGTCACGATTGCCAACACGCCCAAGTTCAATGCCATGTCGCGCGCCATGTGGCGCGAGTTGCGTGCTGTTTTTGAGCGCATTCAGCGCAGCCCTGACCTGCATTGTGTGCTGGTGGCGGGAGAGGGCGCGCATTTCTGCGCGGGTGGTGATATCTCCGAGTACGCTGACTTCCGATTCCAGGAAGCCAGTTTGCGCGACTTTCACGAGAACGACGTCTGGGGTGGTTTGCAGTCCATGTTGGACTGCGACGTGCCGATCGTGGCGCAAATTGCGGGCAACTGCATGGGCGCGGGGGTTGAGATTGCCAGTTGTTGCGATATCCGGCTGGCCGGTGCCAGCGCCCAATTTGGCGCGCCGATTGCCCGGCTGGGCTTTCCGATGGCGCCGCGTGAAGCCGCCCTGGTGGCGCGTGAAGTGGGGCTGACCGTGGCGCGCCAGATGCTGCTGGCCGCAGAGATTTTCAACGCCGCCGACATGAAGGCCGCAGGCTTTCTCAGCCAGGTGCTGCCAGATGAGGCCTTGGCGGCACAGGCGCAAGCGACCGCACTGCGCATCGCTGCCCTGGCACCGCAGGCGGCGCGGCTGAATAAACAAACAATTAGAGCATTAAATCAGCCGCTAGCCCCCGTCAATAAAGCACAAGAAGCTATCAATTCAGTAGTAAATGATGCCGATAAGGCCTACGCTTACGCCGCCAGCGCAGAGCACCGTGAAGGCATCACCGCCTTTCTGGAGAAGCGCAAGCCGGTGTTCTGACCGTTCAAAACTCAAGACAACTGGGCCCCAAGCGCCATGAACCCAAGCAATGCCAATCTCTTTGCCGCCTTGCGATGCCGGCAAAATCGACAAACGTGTTCGCGAACAGTATTCAGCGTAGCACCAGTACCGGCACATGGGAGTGTGTCAACACCAGTTGGGTTTCGCTGCCCAGCAGCAGGCGCTTGATGCCACGGCGGCCGTGTGACGCCATGATGATCAAATCGCATTTGTGTTTTTTGGCCGCGGCAATGATGGCGTCCGATACCAGGTCCGACTTGACCGTGATGGCCTTGGTCTTGACACCTTTGGCCAGCGCGGCTTGCTGTACCGCGTCGACAACGGCCTGACCGTCTTCAGCCCACTGTTTTTCAACCCGGCTAACCTCGGCTGCCTGCAAAGCCAGACCGCCCTCAAAGTAGCTTTGCGGGTAGCGCGGGATGACTTTCACGGCCACCAATTCGGCCTCGCACAGCGCCGCCAATTCAATCGCGCTACTGACCGCTTTTTTCGACAAGGTGGAACCATCGGTGGCGACAAGAATTTTTTTGTACATGGTTTGTTCCTGGGGGCTAAAGACCTGCAGCTTACACCGCTCGGCCGCTGTTGTTTTGATGGTCGTCAAGTAAACTGCGCGCCTTGTCGGCAACTCTTGGAACTCATGTCAATTGCCATTCCGGCCGTCGCCGTCGCGGCGCCACCTGTCGCGATCAATCCAGATGACAGCAGTCCAGCCCATGCGCCAGGTTCTGATGCGGCTGTAGAGAGGCTGCGGCTGCTGGATGACCCGCAGGAGTGGTCGGCCTTCAGTCGTCCTGATGTCAAGCGGGCAAATTATTGGGAGTCCAACATCCTGATTGAAGGCATGCACTGCGCGGCCTGTGCCTTGACGCTTGAAGATGCGTTGCTGGGCGTGCCGGGCGTGGTGACGGCCGAGGTCAGTGCTGGCAGCCATCGTGCGCGCGTTGTCTGGTCGGCAGATGCGGTGCGCCCGTCGGACTGGATGGGTGCCGTGCAGGCGGCCGGTTACCGTGCTGTGCCGGCCAATGATGCGTTTGCCCGCGAGCGCCGAAAAAACGAAGCACGCAAGGCCCTTTGGCGCCTGCTGGTGGCTGGGCTGTGCATGATGCAGGTGATGATGTACGCCTACCCGGCCTACGTTGCCAAGCCCGGGGATTTGACGGCCGAGATGGAGCAACTGCTGCGCTGGGCGTCCTGGGTGTTGACGCTGCCGGTGGTCCTGTTCTCCTGCGGGCCGTTCTTTGGCAGTGCCATGCGCGACGTGTTGCATCGCCGCATCAGCATGGACTTGCCGGTGGCCTTGGGCATGCTGATTACCTTTGCCGTCAGCACCGCTGGCACGTTTGAGCCGCTGGGCATCTTTGGTCGCGAGGTCTATTTCGACTCGCTCACCATGTTTGTTTTCTTTCTGTTGTCTGGCCGCTGGCTGGAGTTGCGCCTGCGGGACCGAACGGCCGGCGCGCTGGAAGTGTTGATGAACCGCTTGCCCGACAGCGTGGCGCGCCGGCTTGGTGACGGAACTTACGAACGTGTGCCGGTGCGCCGCCTGGTGGCGGGCGACGTCATGCGAATCCTGCCG
>DATCIC010000139.1:0-4680 GCA_036508025.1 Rhodoferax sp.
GGCTCGAACATCTGTTTCTTAGGCTGAGAGAGCTGGTCTCGCGCGAGTCAGCGCTGGATCACCACTTTGCGCTCTCCACCCTGTTCGAGATCATGGATGTCGGCGCCCGCGCTGACCTCAAGTCCGATGTACTCAAAGACCTGGACAAGCAAAAACACATTCTGGATGGCTATCGGGGCAATCCTGCCATTGCCGAAGATGTTCTCAACGAGATCGTTGCGCAGTTGGACAACCAATTCCAGGCCATGAACAGCCTGCCCGGCAAAGCGGGGCAATCGCTGAACGACAACGACTGGCTCATGAGCATTCGCAGCCGCGTCGGGATTCCGGGTGGCACCTGTGAGTTCGACCTGCCGGCCTACTATGCATGGCAACACAAGACTGCGGCCCAACGCCAGCAGGATCTGGCGCGGTGGATCGCCACGTTAACGCCGCTGGCTGACTCGATTCAATTGTTGCTCAAGCTCCTGCGTGACTCTGGTACGCCACAAAAAGTGATCGCCAATGGCGGGCAGTTTCAGCAGAATTTGCCTCAGGGGCGCACTTTTCAGCTTTTGCGACTGGCCCTGGACGCGACGCTTGGCTTGATTCCGGAAATCAGTGGCAATCGTCTCATGGTGTCGATCCGGCTGATGCGCCAGGGGGACGATGACCGGCTGCATGCAAGCAGCGAAGATGCCACTTTTGAACTCGCCTTGTGCTCATCATGAAATCTGCCAAAGAAACGCCGCCAACACAACCCAAGATCGTCGTGTGCCCAAGCTGCGGCGGCGAGAGTATTTACGCGGTCTCCAATCCGTTCCGGCCTTTTTGCAGCGAACGTTGTAAAAATATTGACTTTGGCGCCTGGGCCAGTGAAAGCTTTCGTGTGCCAGCCACCAGCCTGCCAGAAGATCAACGGGATGGTGCTGAGCCACTTCAATAAATTTATAAGAAATCAGGCTGTAGCCCCCGTCCACCATGCATGAGCAGCTACTTAATAAGTAGCACCCTTGAACCCGCGCTCAGCCGCCAGCCATTGCAGCACCGGCACCGTACCGGGCAAGACCGGCTCAACCTGCACCGGCAACTGTTGCCAGGCAAACAATTGCGCTTCGCGCATCTCCAATTCGCCCGTCCAGCTAAAGACCTTGCAGAAGTTCAGCCGCACCAGCGCGTGGGGGTAGTCCACCATTTCAACGCGCCAAGGGGTTGCGGGGCCGATCGTGATGCCGAGCTCTTCGTGCAATTCACGCTGCAGCGCTTGGGCCACGCTTTCACCGCGCTCCAGCTTGCCACCCGGAAACTCCCAGTAGCCGGCATAAACTTTGCCCACCGGCCGCGAAGTGAGTAAGAAATCACCGTCAGCGCGAATCAAGACCCCCACCGCGACATCGACCACCGGGCGATGGGAACCGCCCTCGCGCGGCAGCGAGGCGTCAGCGACCAGCATCGCGCGGCTCATGTACCAGCGACATGCGTGCCAGCGTAGTCACGCGCAAACTGGTAGGCCACCCGGCCACTGCGTGAACCGCGCTCCAAGGCCCAGACCAGGGCGTCTGGCCGGGCGGCCTCAATCGCCGGTGCAGCGACACCGAACGAGATCAACCACTGCGCCACGATAGCCAGATACTCATCCTGGTTGAAGGGGTAAAAGCTGACCCACAAGCCAAACCGCTCTGAGAGCGAAATTTTTTCTTCCACGCCCTCACCCGGATGCACTTCGCCGTCATCGGTGTGGCTGTAGCTCAGGTTTTCGCGCATGTATTCCGGCAACAGATGGCGCCGGTTGCTGGTGGCATAAATCAGAATATTGGCGGTCGTGGCGGCCACCGAGCCATCCAGGATCGACTTGAGCGCCTTGTAACCCGGCTCACCGTCTTCAAAGCTCAGGTCGTCGCAAAACACGATGAATTTCTCGGGCCGATCGGACACCACGTCCACAATATCGGGCAGATCAACCAAATCTGCTTTGTCGACCTCAATCAGGCGCAAGCCGCGCTGCGCATATTCGTTCAAACAGGCTTTGATCAAAGACGACTTGCCGGTACCGCGGGCCCCCGTCAGGAGCACATTGTTGGCCGGCTGGCCATTGACGAACTGCAGGGTGTTGCGTTGAATTTTTTCCTTTTGCAGTTCGACCTCTTTCAAGTCGGACAGCCGCATGGCGCCCACATGGCGCACGGGCTCCAGCACAGCGTGGCCAGCGCTGCGCTTGCGGTAGCGGTAGGCAACGCCTGCTGCCCAATCAGGCGGCGTCAAGGCATGGGGCAGCACCGATTCGATCCGGCCGATCAGCTGCTCAGCGCGCGCCAGCAGGTGCTCAAACTTCTCGTTCATGAGCGGTAGTCCGCGTTGATCGTTACATAGTCGTGACTCAGGTCACAGGTCCAGACCGTATCAGCCGCATCACCCCGCCCCAGCAGCACCCGCACTGTGATTTCGCTCTGCTTCATCACGCGCTGCCCCTCTTCTTCCCGATAGGCGGGATGGCGGCCACCCTGTGTGGCCACATGCACCTCGTCCAGGTACAGGTCGATGCGCGTTTGATCCAGATCTTTGACGCCCGCGTAGCCGACCGCAGCCAGGATGCGCCCCAGGTTGGGATCGCTGGCAAAGAACGCCGTCTTCACCAGCGGCGAATGGGCAATGGCATACGCCACCTGGCGACACTCAAACGGGGTCTTGCCGCCCTCCACCCTGAGGGTGATGAATTTGGTCGCGCCTTCGCCATCGCGCACGATGGCCTGCGCCAGTTTTCTTGCAACGGCCAGCATGGCAGCCCGGAGCGCTCGCCCGTCAGGACTGTCCAGCGATTCAATCGACGCATGCACGGCTTTGTTGGTGGCAATCACCACAAAGGAGTCATTGGTGGAAGTGTCACCGTCGACCGTCACCCGATTGAATGAACCCTCAGCCAGTTCTGTCGCCAGTTGCTGCATCACAGCCTGACTGACACAGGCGTCGGTCGCCATGAAACCCAGCATCGTGGCCATATTGGGCCGAATCATGCCCGCGCCTTTGCTGATGCCGGTGATGCTCACCAACGCGCCACCAATCAGCACCTGCGCACCAAACGCTTTGGCCACGGTGTCGGTGGTCATGATGCCCTCGGCGGCCCGCAACCAATTGTCTTCTCGCACGTCTGCCAGAGCGCCGTCCAGCCCGGCCTCGATCCGCTCAACCGGCAGGGTTTCCATGATGACACCGGTGGAAAAGGGTAGCACTTGGGCCGCAGAGATGCCGAGTTTGTGCGCCAGGCTCAAGCAGGTGCTCAGGGCTCGGGCGCGTCCATCTTCACCCGTACCTGCATTGGCATTGCCGGTATTGATCAGCAAGGCCCGAATGCCGACACCGCTGGCAAGATGTTGCCTGCACAGCTGCACCGGCGCTGCACAAAACCGGTTCTGTGTGAAAACACCCGACACCGAAGCACCCGGATCGATCAGCACCACGGTCAAATCCTTGCGCTGGGCTTTGCGAATGCCGGCTTCAGTCACGCCGATGCGCACGCCGGCGATCGGATAAAGCTCGGCTGGGTTGGGGGGAGATAAATTGACAGACATTGTTTTCTTTCAAATCAGGATCAGATTATCCAAAACTCATCCCAAAAAAAGGGCCGTGGCAATCAACCAGGGCCCATTGATTTGGCACGAACTTGCCTCAGGCCAGCTTGCCGTGGCAGTGCTTGTACTTTTTGCCACTGCCACAAGGACACGGTTCATTGCGCCCGACGCGGGGAAGGTCTGACCCCGGAATGCTCGATTTCTTCCTGAAGGTTTCGTCGTCGGTAATGGTTTCAACCTCACCGGTCTCGGTGGGCGCTATATAGGTCACGTTGGCTATGCTTTCACCGCGGCTCTCCATGTCCTCAGCGGCCTGTTCCAGTTGCTCGCTGGATTGCACCTTGACGGTCATGAGCACCTTGGTGACGTCATTTTTAACGGCGTCCAGCATCTGGCTGAACAGCTCGAACGCTTCACGCTTGTATTCCTGCTTGGGTTGCTTTTGGGCATAGCCGCGCAAATGAATGCCCTGGCGCAGATAGTCCAGCGAACTTAAGTGTTCACGCCAATGCGTGTCAATGCTTTGCAGCAACACCATGCGCTCGAACTGGGTAAAGTTTTCACCACCCACCTGCTCCACCTTGGCATCAAATACCTTGTCGGCTTCCTGCTGCACACTCGCCAGCAGATCATGATCGGTAATTGCACTCGCTGCGTTGACCTGCTGCTGCAAAGCGGGACTCAACTCCCATTCGTCCGTCAGGACCTTTTCCAGTGCGGCCAGGTCCCATTGCTCTTCAACCGATTCCACCGGCACATATTGACGTACCAGATCATCAAAACAACCCGCGCGCAAGGAGGCAATCTGGGCACTCAGGTCGTTGGCATCCAGAATTTCATTGCGTTGCTGGTAAATCACCTTGCGCTGGTCATTGGACACATCGTCATATTCAAGCAACTGCTTGCGCATGTCAAAATTGCGCGCCTCCACTTTGCGTTGTGCGCTCTCGATTGAGCGCGTCACGATGCCCGCTTCGATCGCTTCGCCATCGGGCATCTTGAGCCGGTCCATGATCGCCTTGACCCGGTCGCCGGCAAAAATGCGCATCAGCGAGTCGTCCAGACTCAAGTAGAAGCGTGAAGAGCCCGGATCGCCCTGTCGACCGGAGCGCCCACGCAGCTGGTTGTCGATGCG
>DATCIC010000140.1:0-2343 GCA_036508025.1 Rhodoferax sp.
CACCGGGCCGCGCACCGGGTGGCTGGCGCGGTGGGCCGGGCTCAGGTAGGTGAAGTAGCGGTAGGGAATATCAGAGCCCGTGCGCGCGTCCGGTTGGCTCTTGGCCATTTCAGCCTGCGCCATCAACGCCCAGACGCCCGCATGCGAATACTGGCCGCCGTTTTCACGCACGCCCGGCGGGTAAGCCTGAATGTAGCCCGCGCTCGGCACGGCGTGCACCAGTGGCGGGTCAAGCAACTTGATCAGCCCGGCCTGCGGGTCCACCAGATACGCATCCAGCGCCGCCAGCGCCTGGCGCTGCAATTCTGGCGCTGCGGCCTTGGACAGCACCGCCCAGGCTTGTGCGATTGAGTCGATGCGGGCCTCGGGATTAGCCTGCGAACCCAGCGCCTGGCCATCGTCAAAGAAGGCGCGTTTGAACCATTGCCCGTCCCATGCCGTGCTATTCAAGGCCACCACCCAGCCCAGCGCGGCGTTCTCCCAGCGCAGCGCGCGCGCCACGTCACCCCGCGCGCGCGCCAAGGGCGCGAAGTCGGCCACCAACTGGCACAAAAACCAGCCCAGCCAGACCGACTCACCGCGGCCCTCAATGCCGACACGGTTCATACCGTCGTTCCAGTCACCACTGCCCATCAAGGGCAAGCCGTGTGCGCCCACCGCCAAGCTGCGGTCAATCGCCCGGGCGCCATGCTCATAGACCGACGCGTGCTCGCTGCTGACCGTTGGCGTGTAGTAGGCGTCCTCGGCGCCCACAGGAATAGCAGCCCCTTCGAGAAACGGGATGCTCTCATCGAGCAGCGTGCTGTCACCGGTCGCGCGCAGGTAGTGCTGGGTCGCATGGGGCAGCCACAACAAGTCATCGGAGAAATGGGTGCGCACGCCAGCACCCAGCGGCGCATGCCACCAGTGCTGCACGTCGCCCTCAGGGAACTGACGTGACGCCGCCAGCACGATCTGCTGGCGCAGCGTCTCGGGGCTTGCCCAGGCCAGCGCCATCGCGTCCTGCAATTGGTCGCGAAAGCCGGTGGCACCCCCGGCCTGGTAAAAACCAGCTTTGGCCCACAAGCGGCACGTTACCGCCTGGTACAGCAGCCAGCGGTTCACCATCACATCAAACAAGGGATCGGGCGTCTTCACCGTGGTGGCGCCCAGCAATTCATCCCAAGTGCTGCGCACCTGCCCCATGCGCTGCGCGGCAGGCATCGCTGCGGCCCGGGTGGCGATCTGCCGGGCGGCATCTGGGTTGTCGCCGTAGCCCAGCAGGAACACATGTTGCGCCGATTCACCAGCGCCCAGCAGCACGCGCGTCGATAGCGCTGCGCAGGGATCGAGACCGTCACCCTGGGTCAAGCCGAAATAGTCGGGCAGCACCAGACGGCCACGCGCGTCAAAAAGCTCGCGCCGATCGCAGGTCCAGTCTTCGGCCTCGCCGGCGGCGCTGGCCAGACCGAAGAATGCCGTGCCGTCGCCGAACCCGGCTGAACGCTCCGGCTGCGTGCACAGCAGTGCGGTCAGCTTTTGCTCTGGCAGGCGCTGGCGGTACAGTGCCGTGCGCACGGTGCTGCGATCGGATCGATTCGCACCCATCATCCACTCGGCGATGCCGATCACACGCAGATGCAGGGTCTGGCGGCCGTGGTTGACAATTTCGAGCTGCACTTGCTTGACCGACGTGTGTGCATCGACACACCATGACGCGCTCACCGCCAGATCGCCGCGCTGATGGCTGATGCGGCTGTAGCCCTGCCCATGCGACACCTGGTAGGCCACGCGCTCATCACCCCAGGCACTGGGCGCCACGCTCCAGACCTGCCGGGTTTTGAGATCCTGCAGCAAGAACCATTCGGCCGGCGGGTCGGCCACCGGATCGTTCGACCAGGCGGTGAGCTGATTCAAACGGCTGTTCACCGCCCAGGTGTAGCCACCCCCCGCCTCAGATATCTGGCCGCCAAAGGTCGGATTGGACAGCACATTGATCCAGGGTCGCGCCGGGCGCAACCGGGAACTGACGTCGAAACGAAACTCGCCGGAAGCCAAATCAAACTCACCCACCGATGCCGGTACATCGGCAACAGGACCCGAGGCGACGGCGACGGCGAAAGTCGACGTGTCATGGCGTTGCTCGAAGGCTTGCTCATGCATCTCTACCCAGTCCTGCACATGATTCACCAGCGGGCGGCCGTCGGCATGCAGACGCACGCGCGCGCAAGCTCGCAAGGTGCTCAGTTCATCCGCCGAGAGCTCCTCCGCGCGCAGTACGTAGAACCCCGTGGCGGCGGGGCCGGTTCGGGTCGATTTTTCACCACTGTCACTCACGTAGTGCTCTCGCAGCGACGTGATCTC
>DATCIC010000141.1:0-3691 GCA_036508025.1 Rhodoferax sp.
CAACGTTGTAAGTCCCTGCGTCGCTCAGACTGTCGCCAAAGGAAACCACCTTTGTGTACTTGACGGGCGGTGTCTGATCGCCATCCCCACCACCACCGCAGGCGGCCACCAGTAGCGCGGCAGCGAGGGCCGTTGCTAGAACTCTGAATTGCTTCATCTGTCGACTCCAAAAAAATAAAAAAGAACGGTCGTGCTATTTACAATCCAAATCATAGTTCGCCAGCAGGGCGGACAGTATTGGGGTAAACCCCGCTTCGACGATTATTGACTACGCGACCCAGGGCGCGGGACTGGGGCCGATGGATGCGATTTACCGAAAGCGCAGCTTCATCACCAGAATGCCCCCAGCCAGGGCCAGCGTGATGACGTTGGCAATCACCACCGGCCAGGCGCCCAGCAGCAAACCGTAAATCAGCCAGCAGGCCACGCCAAAGGTAAAGACGCTGTACATGCCCAGCGAGATGCCGCGCACGTCGCGTGTTTTGAAGGTGTGCCAGGCTTGCGGCACAAAGCTGACGGTGGTCAGAACGGCGGCGCAGTAGCCAAATATTTCAGTCAGGAACATGGGCACCATTGTCTCTCACGGTCCAGTCCAGCAGCGCCTCCAGCGCCGGGCGCGCGGCATTGGCGTTGGGGTGGTTGATCAGGGCGACCAGCACATAGCGCTTGCCGCTGGCCGCATGCACATAACCGGCCACCGCCACCACGCCCTTCAGGCTGCCGGTCTTGAGGTGGGCCTGGCCGTGCGACTGCGTTTGGCTGCGTTTGAGCGTGCCGTCGACACCGGCAATCGGCAGGGAACTCATCAGTTCGGGCATCAGGGGCGAGGCCCAGGCGGTCTGCAGCAGCCGTGCCAATGCCTGGGCGCTGATGCGTGACTCGCGCGACAGACCCGAGCCGTTGTCCAGTGTCGGCGCGTCCGTGGCACTGATGCGCTGCTGCCACCAACGCTGCACCACGTCGCGCGAGGCGGCGCGTGTGGCCGGCCCCCGCGCTGACAGGCTGAGCGTCAGAAACACTTGCTGCGCCATGACGTTGTTGCTGTACTTGTTGATGTCGCGGATCACCTCGGCCAGCGGCGGCGAGGTGATTTCAAACGTGGGGGGCAGCGCCAGCGCGGGAGGCGGCACGCGACCCAAGCGCACGCTGCCGCCGAGTTGACCGCCCATTTGCTGCCACAGGCCTTGCACGGCGCGCGCGCTGTAACTGGCGGGGTTGGCATAGGCGACGGGCCATACTTTCTCCAGACAACCCGCCGGGTAGCTGCCCGCAAAACGGATGCGCGCCGGGTCAGAGAAATCGGCCTTGAGCGCGGCCCGGTAGTCGCCACATTCGCCATTGCCGCCCGCAGGCCCATTGGCCAGTGGCACGCTGGCCTGCATCTGCACGCCATGCAACGGCGGCTCGAACTGCACCGATGCGGTGTGGGCCGCCAGGTTCGGCACAAAGGTCATGACAACGGATTTGAAGTTGAGCAAAAGCGCCTCGGGCGCGGCGTTGTAGGGGCGCAGCGGTTCGCCGTCAAAGCTGGCCGGGTCCACCTCCACAGCCTCAAAAGCGCTCTGGTCCAGCACGATGTCACCCGCTATTTTTTGAATTCCCAGACCCTGCACCCGGCGCAGCAGCAGCCACAGGCGTTCGGCCACCAGCTTGGGGTCGCCCTGGCCCTTGATGTAGAGATTGCCAAACAAAGTGCCGTCCTTCACCGCACCTTCCACATAGACCGGCGTGCGCCAGCTGTAGGCTGGGCCCAGCAGGTCCAGCCCCGCGTAGGTGGTCACCAGCTTCATCACCGAAGCCGGGTTCATGGGCACGGTGGCGCGGTAGCTCAGGCGCGGCGGTGATTTGCCCTCGGCGTTCACCACCAGCAGCGCCATGGCATCGCGCGGCACCTTGGCGCGCGCCAGCGCCGCGTCCACCTCGGGAGGCAGGTTTTGTGCCAGGGCGGGCCACAGCGTCAAGGCCCCAATCAAAATAGCCAGCAAGCGAATAGGGGAGGACATGCAACCATTATCCAGCCGCCGCTGCGCGGCACGGATAATGGCGTGATGCACGCTGTCTCACCCTCAAATTCAAGCGACCCGGCGCGCGGCGGCACGCTCACCTCCTTTGACCTCGCCTTTTGCCGCATCGTCGGCGCCGGTCTGGTCCTGGTGACGCTGGGCATTTTGTTTGGGGTCCGCGCCGCGCTACCTGTTGCAACTAAAACAATAGCTGCTCATGCAGGTAGTACGGGGGCTAGAGGCTGATTTGATGAAAATATTTGGACCGTTAACCATCTGCCGTGGCGCTGCTGTCGCCACCGGCTCAACCTGTCGTTCTGCTGCGAGGTGCCTATGAATCTGCTCGCCTTTGACACCAGCACCGACATCATGTCCGTCGCCGTGCAGCGCGCCAACGCAGCAGGCGCAACGCCGCCGCACTCAATCTGGCAGCACAGCGGCCCCGGCGGCGCGCAGACCTCAAGCCAGCTGATTCCGACAATCCAGCGCCTGATGGCGCAGGCCGGTCTGCAGTTTGCTGATCTGGACGCGATTGTCTTTGGCAGTGGACCGGGCTCTTTTACCGGCTTGCGCACCGCCTGCTCGGTGGCGCAGGGACTGGCTTTTGGCGCGAACCTGAAACTGCTGCCGATCGACACCTTGCTGGCGGTGGCGGAAGAAGCCCGTTTTCAGCAGGCAAGCGCTTTGGCCCACTGGCAGGTGCTGGCGTTGCTGGACGCCCGGATGGACGAGATGTATGCCGCTAGCTACGTTTTCAATAGTGGCAAGTGGAAGCAGATCAAGGGCTACAGCCTGATTCGCCCTGAAAACTTAACCCAGGATGCCGACTGTCCGCTGGCCGGCAATGTGTTTGCCAGCTATGGTGCGCGTCTGCCCAACGTGGCGCCGCGCATTGAGGCCCTGCCCGCTGCCTGCGCCCTGCTGCGCCTGGCGCCCGCCCTGTTGGCCGACGGCGGCGCCGTTGCCGCCGGGCAGGCGCTGCCGCTTTATATCCGCGACAAAGTGGCCAAAACCACGCTGGAACGCGCGGCCGAAAAGGCGGCGCTGTGAACGCCGTTCCCAAATCCGTCGAGGTCCGCTTCGAGCCCCTGACGCCCGAGCAGCTGGACGCCTTGTTGCGCGTGGAGCAGCAGGCCTACGCCCATCCCTGGGAGCGGCGCAACTTCGAGGACTCGATCAAAGCCGGCCATCAAATCCAGCTCTTGATGGCGCAGGACACCTTGCTGGGCTATTTTGTGGCCATGAAAGGGGTGGACGAGGTGCACTTGCTCAACATCACCGTGGCCCCCGATTACCAGCGCCAGGGCTGGGCGCGCTTGCTGCTGGATGCGCTCACGCTCTGGGCCAGGGGACAAGGCGCCGAGTGGTTGTGGCTGGAGGTGCGCGTGAGCAATGAGCGTGCCATCATGGTCTACGAAGCCCACGGTTTTTGCCGCGTCGGTCAACGCAAAAACTACTACCCCGATGACGATGGTCAGCGCGAAGACGCGATCGTGATGAGCTTGCGGCTTTGAACTCACAGAAACGACGCGCAAGGTCGGCGAAAATGCGACTATGAGCCTAGCCCTTGATCCCCGCCAGCGCGCCATGTTGCAGGAGATGGGGGTGCGCGTCTGGCTGCCTGCGGCCGCAGCCGCGAGCGGGGCTCTGGTGGCGGCGCAAGCGTTGCCAGCGGCTGTGCGGGCAAG
>DATCIC010000142.1:0-3995 GCA_036508025.1 Rhodoferax sp.
CTGCCAGACTATTTGTCGGACTCGCAAGATCGGGCTCTGGTGGCGTTTTTGGAGGCTTCGGTGCCAAAGGACTTGAGTCCGGATGCGCTGTGGCAAACCATCCGCAACCGTACGGGCGTTGCTTTGCAGCGCGGTGCCGGACTCACGCCGCTCGAGATCCGTTCGCTCAAGGTGTCATCGGTCTTCGTTGACCTGGATACAACCAGGGGGCCGTGGAAGGCGAGGGCGCCGGCCACCGGATCCGTGCAATCCCATGACGCTCCGGTGGCCAAGTGGGCGCGCCCGTTGCTGACTTACTGGATGCAATTGCGCTCAGATCTTGGGATTCCCGGCGACTGGTTGTTGCCGTCTACGAAGTCAGGTAAGCCTTGGGGGAAGACGGCTCAGTTCGATTCCGTGGCTGATGTTTTCGAAGCGGCGGGGCTTACTGGGCTCAAGGGTGGCAGCTATCGATTGCGGCACACGTTTGCATTGAGGCAACTCGCGAATCCGAAATACACAGAAGAAAAGGTTGCTCAATGGATGGGCATCGATGCCAAGGAGATGAGTCGGTACCGGGGGGTGATGATGGTGCCGGTGGATGTCGTTTAGTTACTACTGGTTGCGGGTTTTTCAGCTGGGCTGAATTTGTCTTTCCTCCTCTGAGAACGCCAATTTTTGATCTTGCCGGTTGAAGTGCGTATCAAGGGGGTTTAGCACATCACCTGCGTGGACTGTGTCAGCCAGAGGCAGGTAGAGGCTTGCGTGCAGGGCATCAGCGAGGCATTTCTATTGCCGGTGCAGGCCTTTACACCCAAAAGGGCAAGAGCAGCACCAAGTTTGTCAAGAAGGAGGATTTGCCAACTGTGTGCAAGCAGCTCAAGAACTATGAGCGCATGAAGCTGCTGATGGAGAAATGGATTGACTTGGCAATGGAATTGTCAATACTGCAGCTGGCCAAAAAACCGACTGAATGACAGGGAGAACTTGTCACTGTCCAGTAGGTAGTTTCCCTTGCGTAGTTTCCACATGCGAGGCACCCCTGCCACTTCCTAAAATAAATTTGTCGAAATTACCGTCAATCAGACTATCTCAATATGACTAACACATGCCATGCGAATCGAAGCCATGACTGGCCAGCTCGCAACACAGTGCGAGTATGAACAAGGGCCAAACAAGCTAAAAAATATGAATAACGCAAACCTGATACGAGGATTGGTCCTCATGGCAATGGCCCTGGTCTTTGGCATCGGCGCGCTGAATTACCAGATTGGTCAATTCAGCAAATCCGGCCCGGGGCTTTTTCCCTTAATGGTGAGTTGCCTGCTGTTTCTGATTGGCCTGACCAGCGTCGTGCGATCACGCTTTGTCAAGCCCGTGCCGCTGAGCTACAACATGAAGAACATCGCCTTTGTTTTGTCGGGCCTGTTCGGATTTGCGCTGATCTCGGAGCACCTCAACATGATCGGTGGTATTGTGTTCATGGTGTTTTGCGTCTCGTTTGCCGGGACCACTTATTCGGTGGTGCGCAACCTCAAAATCTCGGCAGGGCTGATTGCCGTTGCCTTCCTGTTTCGCACTTTGCTTGGTCTACAACTGCCATTATTCTGATGGAAACTCTAAACAACCTTGCATTTGGTTTTGAACACGCACTGACCCTGCACAACCTCATGTACTGCGCCATCGGCTGCGTGGTCGGTACGCTGGTGGGCCTGCTGCCTGGATTGGGTCCCCTGTCGACCATCAGTTTGCTACTGCCCCTGACCTATTCCATTCCCATCGATGGCTCACTCATCATGCTGGCCGGGATTTATTACGGTGCACAATACGGTGACAGCGTCAGTGCCATCACCATGAAGATACCACATGCCAGCAGTATCGTGGCCTGCATCGACGGCTACCAAATGACACTTAAGGGAAAGACCGGTCTGGCCTTGTTCACCGCAGGCATCTCCAGCTTCATCGGTGGTACCGTGGCCATCGTGGTCCTTGTGACGATGGCCCCGGCACTGGGCGAGGTGGCGTTCCTGTTTGGCCCGGCCGATTACTGTGCTCTCATGTTGTTCGGCTTCGTGTGTGTGAGCTTTGTCACCACTGGCAGTCTGCTCAATGGCCTTTCTATGGCCCTTATTGGCGTGTTGTTTGGCGTGGTGGGCACTGACGTGAACAGCGGTGTTCAACGTTTCACGATGAACATGCCCTTCCTGATGGATGGCATTGGCATGATCAGTATCGCCCTGGGGTGTTTCGGCATTGCCGAGATCGTGAAGAATCTTGACAGCAGCAGTCAACTCACTCCCTTCAATGGCAAGATCAAACTGATGCCGACCTGGCCTGAGTTCAAGCGCATCATTCCCAGCGCCTTGCGTGGCAGTGTGATTGGCTCGTTCATGGGCATCCTGCCGGGTGGAGGTACAGTGATCGCCCAGTTTGCAGCGTATGCTGCCGAAAAGCGTTTCAGTAAGTACAAGGATGAGATCGGCCACGGTGCCATCGAAGGCGTGGCCGGTCAGGCTGCTGCCGACGAGGCCGCTGCGCGCACCAGCTTTATTCCGCTCATGGCCATTGGCATTCCCGAGAACGCGGTGATGGCACTCATGATGGGCGCCTTTATCATCAAGGGCGTTCAGCCCGGCCCCAACATGATCACCGAACACCGCGATCTGTTTTGGGGACTGGTGGCCAGCATGTGGGTTGGCAACGTATTCCTGGTGGTCCTGAACGTGCCTCTCGTGCGCTACTGGCTGTCTGTTTTTAAGGTTCCCTTCAGTGTGCTGTTTCCCTCGATTCTGTTTTTCTGCTGCATTGGAACTTACAGCATCAACAACAGTCTCGATGACGTCTTCATTACCGCAACCTTTGGCTTCATCGGCTACGTCTTCATGCGCCTGAAGCTCGATCCTGCGCCGCTCATGCTGGGCTTCATCCTGGGTCCGATGCTGGAAGAAAACTTCCGCCGCGCCATGCTGCTGAGCCGGGGGAGCTTCAGCGCTTTCATCACCCGCCCCATCAGCGCAACTTTGCTCGGCCTGATTGCGCTGTTCATCGCGTGGCAGTTGGTGGCGTTCTTCTACCAATCCAGACGAGCCGCTGAGCCGGCAGCAGTTTGAATCAAGACTGTTTGACTGACTTCGCCAGATCAAGTCGAAAGTCTTGTCCTCTGTCGTGTAAAGTGGACCCAAGTGTCAAGACAGTTTTTCAGTTAATTTAAGCTGTACCCGTTTTCATACTCAACTGGACGGCGTTGCCCCGGTTTTCTGTTTTGGTATTGGGTGTCTATGGCTTTCATTTCAAACGGCTGTTGGCAAGCGAAGCGCGTCAGCCGAAGGCCGACCCCCTGCTTATCCATCAAGCAGTTCAACCACAGGTTCGTTGCATGGGGTTTTCTGGTCTTTTGTTTTTTGGCATTCTGTGAATTTATCGATGATCAGTGCCCCTCCACCACTGGCACTGGCGTACACCGAATCAGGCGTTTTGTAGTCAAGCGACTGATGCGGGCGCTCGGTGTTGTAGAACACACAATACTTACTCAGTCCGACTATCAATTCGCCCATCGTGGCATAGCCGTTGAGGTAAACATCCTCATGCTTGACGTTGCGCCACAGGCGTTCTACAAAAATATTGTCAAAGGCCCGGCCTCGCCCGTCCATGCTGATTTTTATCCCCTCGCGGTTGAGCACACCAGTAAAGTCGGCGCTGGTGAACTGCGAGCCTTGATCACTGTTGAATATCTCCGGCTTGCCGTAGATGCGCAGCGCCTCTTCCAGGCAGTCTACGCAGAAACTGGCATCCATACTGTTGCTGATTCGCCAGCTCAGCACCTTGCGGCTGTACCAGTCCATCATCGCCACCAGGTACACAAAGCCGTGCGCCAGCCGAATGTAAGTGATGTCGGTGCTCCAGACCTGGTTGGGGCGCTTGACCTCAAGCCCACGCAACAGGTACGGGTAGATTGGGTGCTGTGGGTGCGCCCGACTGGTGTTGGGGCCAGGAGCCATCCCCTGGGGCGCGACAAT
>DATCIC010000143.1:0-5401 GCA_036508025.1 Rhodoferax sp.
CGGCCCCGCAAAGCCGCCGGGTCGCCCAGGCGCGCGAGTTCTTCCATCAGATAAGCGTAGGAAAGGCCGTGGAAACCGTAGCGCTAAACGCCCTTTTTCGCATAACGCCGCGGGATCGGCAGTAACCTGGCAACCTGTGGCATGGTGCGGTGAAACGCAGTGTCGAAGCATGCCACCTGGGGCAGTTTTGGATGCCGCCGCAAGAACGCTTCGATCAGCGCGATCTCGCGCGGCAGGTTATCGGGGGCATACGGCGTGATGCGGCGCAGTTCGGCCAGCAGCGTCGGCGTGACGCGCTGCGGCTGGGCGTGCTTCATGCCGTGCACCACCCGGTGCCCCACCGCCTTGACCGAGGCGAACAGCGGCTGCGCCTGCAGCCAGTCCAGCAGAAAATCCAGCGCCGTGCAGTGGTCGGGGGCGGCAAGGCGGCGCGGGATCTGCGGTTTTCCAGCCGGATCGTTGACGCTCAAATTCGTGCCGCTCAAACCGATGCGATCGATCTTCCCGTCGAGCCGACGCCGCGGCGTTTCCCCTGCCTCATAGACCGCGAAACGGATGCTCGATGAACCGCCGTTGATCGTCAGGATGCTTTCCCCCGCTGATTTCACGCAGACAACCCCTTGTTATTTCCCGGTTTCAATGGGCCGCGCACGGCTTTGCTGATGGGCGCTGTGCCTGCGGCCAAAGCCGCATCGACGATCACTTGCGCTTCCTTGGCGATGCGGCGCAGGTGCTGCTCGCTGCGAAAGCTCTCTGCATAAATCTTGTAAATATTTTCCGTGCCGGAGGGACGCGCTGCAAACCAGCCAGTCTCGGTAATCACCTTCAAGCCGCCGATGGGCGCGTCATTGCCGGGGGCCTGGGTGAGGCTGCGCTGGATTTTTTCGCCATCCAGGTCGGTTGATGGGACCTGCTGTGGCGAGAGCTTTGACAGTCTTTGCTTTTGCTCCGGAGTGGAGGGCGCCTCGACCCGATCATAAAAATGATCGCCGAACTCACGCGCCAACTCGCGGTAAATCTCGCCCGGATCGCGGCCCATGCGCGCGCTAATCTCTGCCGATAGCAAAGCCGAGGTGATGCCGTCCTTATCTGTGGTCCAGACGCTGCCATTCAGACGGAGAAAAGAGGCCCCCGCGCTCTCTTCCCCGCCAAAGCCGAGCGAGCCGTCGAGCAACCCAGTAGCAAACCACTTGAACCCGACCGGTGTCTCGTAGAGTTTGCGGCCAAGCCGTGCCGTGACGCGATCAATCATCTGGCTGCTGACCACCGTCTTGCCCACCGCCGCTTGTTTGCTCCACTTCGGTCGATGCTGGAACAGATAGTCAATGGCGACCGCAAGGTATTGGTTGGGCGCCAGCAAGCCCGCATTTTGGGTGACGATCCCGTGCCGGTCATGGTCGGTGTCGCAGGCGAAGGCGATGTCGAAGTGGTCTTTGAGACCGATCAATCTCTGCATGGCGTAAGGCGAGGACGGGTCCATGCGAATCCGGCCATCCCAGTCGAGCGTCATGAAGCGGAAGGTCGGATCAACGACCTCGTTCGCCACCGTGAGATTCAAACCATAGCGCTCGGCAATCGCCCCCCAGTAGTGAACACCGGCACCGCCGAGCGGATCAACGCCCATACTAATCTTCGCGGCGCGGATTGCCTCCATGTCGATCACATTGCCGAGGTCGCTGACGTAGGCGTGGAGAAAGTCGTGGCGATGGGTGGTGCCGGAGCGCAGGGCTTTCGTGTAAGGCATTCTTTGCACGCCCTGTAGATCGCTTTCCAGTAACGCATTGGCCCTGGCTTCGATCCATCCCGTGACGTCCTTGTCCGCCGGACCACCGTTGGGCGGGTTGTACTTGAAGCCGCCGTCCTCGGGCGGATTGTGCGAAGGCGTGATGACGATGCCGTCGGCCAACCCCGAACTGCGGCCACGGTTGTAGACCAGGATCGCATGCGAGACCGCCGGCGTCGGTGTGAATTCACCGCCCTCGGCGATCATCGTTTGCACCCCGTTGGCGGCCAGCACCTCCAGCGCGGTCTCGAAGGCTGGCTGCGACAAGGCATGCGTGTCAATACCGAGGTACAGCGGGCCATCAATGCCCTTGCTTCTGCGGTACTCGCAGATCGCCTGGCTGATCGTCAGCACATGCCATTCGTTGAAGCTGCGCTCGAACGAGCTGCCACGGTGCCCGGAGGTGCCGAACGCGACGCGCTGGGCCGACACCGTGGGATCGGGGCGCAGGTCGACATAGGCGGCCAGCAGCTTCGATACATCGACCAGCATCGACTGCAGTGCCGGCTTGCCGGCCAACGGACTGATGGTTGCACTCATCCTTTTGTGATCGGCCGGTGGCTTCAGATATCCTCGTCCACCATGGTAATCGCCCCGCAGGGGCACTCGGTGACGCAGACGCCGCAGCCTTTGCAGTAATCGTAATTGAACTCGAAGCGCTTGCCCGGGCCGAGCTTGATCACCGCGTTGTCGGGACAGACGCCGTAGCAGTTGTCGCACTCGAAGCAGTTGCCGCAGGACAAGCAGCGCCGCGCTTCGTACAGCGCATTGGTTTCGTCCAGACCGCCCTGGACTTCCTCAAAGGTGGTCCGGCGGCGAATGATGTCGAGTTGGGGCTGAACTGTCTTGGGCGCGTCGGTGTAGTACCAGGTGTTCAGGCGCTCGAAGCCGGCGAGTTCGTGCTTGGGCGCTGGCGCGAAGCGGGTGCCGCGCAGCCAGGCATCAATATGGCGCGCGGCCTTCTTGCCGTGGCCGATGGCGACGGTAACGGTACGCTCCGAGGGGACCATGTCGCCGCCGGCGAAGATGCCGGGATGCCCGGTCATCATGTTGGACGCGACTTGCACCGTGCCATCTTTGATCTCCAGCCCCGGTACGCCATCGAGCAGCGACAGGTCGACGTCCTGGCCCAGCGCCAATACCACCGAGTCGGCGCCAAGCGTCTCGAACTCGCCCGTCGGTTGCGGGAAGCCCTTTTCGTCGAGCGCCATTTTCTCGAGGGTAATACTGCCCTCGCCGGCCTGCTTGATGGTGGACAACCATTTGATCATGACACCTTCCTGCAGCGCCTCTTCGACTTCGAAGTCGTGTGCCGGCATTTTCTCGCGGGTGCGTCTGTAGACGATGATCGCTTCGCTGGCGCCGAGACGCTTAGCGGTGCGTGCGACATCCATGGCGGTGTTGCCACCGCCGTAGACGACGACACGGCGACCGAGCATGGGTTTGTCGTTACCTTCCATGCTGCTTAGCACGGAAACCGCGTCGACGATCTTGGTTGCGTCGCCCGCCGGTATGAAGGCGCGCTTGCCGATGTGCGCACCGACGGCGAGGAAGGCAGCATCGAACGATCCGGCCTTCATGCTCTGGGCGATATTGGCGACCTTGCTGTTCAATTTCAAGGTCACGCCGAGATCGAGAATGCGCTGCACTTCGGCATCGAGCACATCGCGCGGCAGGCGGTACTTTGGAATGCCGAAGCGCATCATGCCGCCGGCCAGCGGCCCCGCCTCGTGTAGGGTCACGGCATGGCCCAGGCGCCTAAGGTGATAGGCAGCCGATAGCCCGGAGGGCCCGGCACCGACCACCAACACGTTCTTGCCGCTCACTGGCGGCGGTGGGGCGAACCTCCAGCCGCGCCGGATCGCTTCGTCGCCGAGAAAACGCTCGACCGAATTGATGCCGACCGGAGCTTCGATTTGCGCGCGGTTACAAACACCTTCGCAGGGGTGATAGCAGACGCGGCCCATCACTGCGGGCAGCGGGTTGTTTTCTACCAGCGCCCGCCATGCCTTCTCGTAATCGCCGCCTTCGGCGTGAAACAGCCAGCCCTGGATGTCCTCGCCGGCCGGACAGGCGTTGTTGCAAGGCGGTAAGCGGTCCACATACACTGGCCGCGAGGTGCGCCAGGAACCGGTGTGGTTGGCCAGGGAGGAGCCCGGATCGAGGGTGATGGCAAAGGGCTTGGTCATATCAGTGCTCCTGCGCCAGCAGGCCGTACTTGAGGATGTTTTTGTCCGCCATCGCCTGAATCCGGGCGATGGTGTCGGTGCGCGCGTGTTCTCCGAACAGGTGGGCGAAGCGCTTCTGCGGCTTCAGGTAGTCCTCCACCGGCGTGCGCTTGCGGATTTTCAGCACTGCCGTCACCACACCGCACTCGGCCTCGAATACCGGAAACAGACCGGTTTCCTTGGCCAGGCGAGCGATGCGTATGGTATCTGAGGAGGCCGTGCCCCATCCCAGCGGGCAGGGCACCAGGATGTGGATATAGCGCGCGCCGTGAAGCTCCATGGCCCGCGTCACCTTAGCCTCCAGGTCGCGCAGGTCCGCCACGGTAGCCGTCGCCACGTAGGGAATGTCGTGGGCCATGGCAATGGTTGGGACGAACTTGCCTTGGCCGAAAGGATTGCCGGGTTCAGGGCCGACCGCCATGGTCGTCGCCGTGCGCGCCGCGGGCGGCGTCGCCGAGGATCGCTGCACGCCGGTGTTCATGTAGGCGCCGTTGTCGTAGCAGATGTAGAGCACGTCGTCGTTGCGCTCGAACATGCCGGAGAGACAGCCCATGCCGATGTCAGTGGTGCCGCCGTCGCCGCCCTGGGCGATCACACGCACTTCCTTGCGACCCTTGACCTTGAGTGCTGCGGCGATGCCGGTGGCCACGGCGGCGGCATTGCCGAACACCGAATGCATCCAAGGAATCTGCCAGGAGGTTTCCGGGTAAGGGGTGGTGAACACTTCGAGGCAGCCGGTCGCATTGGCGGCGATCAATTGTCCGTGACAGGCTTCCATCGCAGCGTCGATGGCGTAGCGCGCGCCCAACGCCTCGCCGCAGCCCTGGCAGGCGCGATGACCGGAAGTGAGCGAGTTAAAGCGGCGGGCAGAGGCCTGCACACTGCGTTCCTCGGGAGCCAGCAGGCGGTTGCCGACAGTGAAAGTGCCGGTCTGGTAGAACTTGACGGGTTGGAAGCTCATAGTGCCGCCTTCTCAGTAATTGCGCGCGGCAACAATGCCGGCGTCACGCAGCAGGTTCTCGGCGGTCGGCCCGCAGCGGCGTGTGTTGCGCTCGCGCTCGCGTTGCTTGTCAACCGCATTCTGGTCGAGGTCAAGGAAGCTCAGCGGATCGATATCATCCCTCTCCGCCTTGCGGAACAGGGTATGCAGCGACTTTTTCGTGATCGCCCGGCCCCCAAGGCCGGCGATCACCGTATAGACATCGATGGGCAGCGCCGCAAGGGCCATGCGTACATTGGTCGAGACAATCCCGCCAAGGCCGATAGCCAGATTCTTTTCCAGGACCACCACGCGTTTGGCGTGGCGTAGCGCAGCCTGCACCCGTGCCAGCGGGAAGGGACGGAAGGTGGTGATGCCGAGTACGCCGATCTTGTGGCCGTCCGTGCGCAT
>DATCIC010000144.1:0-4669 GCA_036508025.1 Rhodoferax sp.
AGGCCCTCGTGTTCGGCCTGCGCCTTGACCAGTCCAGAGCCTGGCACCACCAAGGCGAGCTTGACGTTGGCAGCCACTTTTCGCCCCAGCTTCTTGACCAGTGCAGCCGCTTCACGCATGTCTTCAATCCGGCTGTTAGTGCACGAACCAATAAACACCTTGTCCACATACAGATCGTTGAGCGCCTTGCCTGGCTCCAGCCCCATATAAACCAGCGCCCGCTCAATGGCACTGCGCTTGTTGGCATCTTTTTCTTTGTCAGGGTCCGGTACGCGACCGTCAATGCCCAGCACCATCTCGGGTGAGGTGCCCCAAGTCACTTGCGGAATGATCAGCGCAGCGTCCAAAACAACGACGGTGTCGAACCGGGCGTCGGCGTCGGAGTGCAGGGTTTTCCAGTAGGCCACTGCCTGGTCCCATTCAACCGCCGCCGCCGTGCCATTGGCGGCACTGTGCCCAGGTGCCAATGGGCGGCCTTTGACGTAGTCAATGGTTTTTTCGTCCACTGCCACCAGCCCGGCACGGGCGCCGGCTTCAATGGCCATATTGCACACGGTCATGCGGCCTTCCATGCTCAAGGCACGAATGGCTGAGCCGCCAAACTCAATGGTGTAACCCGTGCCGCCGGCTGTGCCGATCTTGCCGATGATGGCCAGCACAATATCTTTGCCACTGCAGCCCAGCGGCAAGGTGCCATCAACCCGGACCAGCATGTTTTTCGCTTTTTTGGCCAGCAGGGTTTGCGTCGCCATGACGTGCTCGACCTCACTGGTGCCGATGCCATGGGCCAGGGCACCAAATGCACCGTGCGTGGACGTGTGAGAGTCACCACAAACGACGGTCATGCCTGGCAATGTAGCCCCATTTTCTGGTCCGATGACGTGGACGATACCCTGGCGTTTTGACATAAACGGAAAATAGGCGGCCGCGCCGAATTCCTGCATATTTTTGTCCAACGTGACGACTTGCTCTTTGCTGGTGGGGTCCGTGATGCCGTCGTAGCCCAGTTCCCAGCCGGTGGTCGGCGTGTTGTGGTCGGCCGTGGCCACGATAGAGCTAACGCGCCACATCTTGCGGCCCGCCTGGCGCAAGCCTTCAAAGGCTTGCGGACTGGTCACCTCGTGCACCAGATGACGGTCTATGTACAAGATGGCGGTGCCGTCTTCTTCCGTGTGGACAACATGTTCGTCCCAGAGTTTGTCGTACAGCGTGCGTCCGTGCGTTTCAATGTTTGTGCGGTCCATAGGCTCTTTCCTTGGCAATCGGCAATTTTAAACGGTGCGGTAAAACCGGCGCGCTCGACAACAAAACGCCCGCCGGTGTTGCCATCCGGCGGGCGCTTCAGATGACAGGGGTTCAGCGTTGAGAAATCGGCAGAACATCCCGCTTGACAGAACCAGTGAACAGTTGGCGCGGCCGACCAATTTTGTATTCAGGGTCGCTGATCATCTCGTTAAGTTGTGCAATCCAGCCGACAGTGCGGGCCAGAGCGAAAACGCCGGTGAACATGTTGACTGGAATGCCGATGGCGCGTTGCACGATACCCGAGTAGAAATCGACGTTGGGGTAGAGCTTGCGTGAGACAAAGTATTCGTCTTCCAGCGCAATTTTTTCCAGTGCCATCGCCAGTTTGAAGAGCGGATCATTTTCCAGGCCGAGGGCACCCAAAACCTCTTTGCAGGTTTCCTGCATCAGTTTGGCGCGTGGATCGTAGTTCTTGTAAACCCGGTGTCCAAAGCCCATCAGCTTGACGCCAGAATTCTTGTCCTTGACCTGTTCCATGAAATGACCAACTTTGGCGATGCCGCCCATTTGCTGGATCTCACCAAGCATGTTCAAACAAGCCTCGTTGGCGCCACCGTGGGCCGGACCCCACAGACAGGCCACGCCTGCTGCAATAGCTGCAAACGGGTTGGTTCCCGAACTGCCGCACAGTCGAACGGTGGAGGTGGATGCGTTTTGTTCGTGGTCGGCGTGCAGGATAAAGATGCGATCCATGGCGCGTTCAATGATCGGATTGACCTTGTATTCTTCGCAGGGTGTGGCAAACATCATGCGCATGAAGTTGCCCGCATAGCTGAGGTCGTTCTGCGGATACATGTAAGGCTGGCCGACGCTGTATTTGTAGGCCATGGCCACCAGAGTCGGCATCTTGGCGATCAGTCGCAGCGCCGATATGTCACGATGCTCAGGATTATTAATGTCAGTGCTGTCATGGTAGAACGCCGACAGGGCACCGACCAAGCCCGTCATGATGGCCATTGGATGGGCATCGCGACGGAAGCCACGCAGGAAAAACTGCATCTGCTCGCTGACCATGGTGTGGTTGGTCACACGTTTGGTGAATGCTGCCTTGCCTGCGGCGTTCGGCAGGTTTCCGTACAGCAGCAAATGACAGGTTTCCATGAAATCGCAGTTGGTGGCCAACTGTTCGATGGGGTAGCCGCGGTACAGCAGTTCACCTTTGTCGCCGTCAATATAAGTGATGGCCGACTGGCACGAAGCTGTGGACAAGAAACCCGGGTCATAGGTGAACATGCCGGTCTGTCCGTACAACTTGCGGATGTCAATCACATCCGGCCCGACGGTGCCTTGGTACATCGGTAAGTCGATGCTGGGTTTGCCGTCGCTGAACGACAGGGTGGCTTTATTGTCAGCTAGTTTCATCTTTTTACCTTTCAAGGGGTTTTTTCAACATACACAAAACTTCACGCACATCATCGCGATCCAGGTCCGCACTGACTTGCGCATCAGCAATCACTTGGGCCAGCGATTTGCGCTCCAAATGCAGATCCAGAAGATCTTTGTCGCTAAGTTCCATCAAGGCGCTCAAAGCCTGTCCTTGTCCGACAGTCAGGCTCGATTCAAAGCGCCGAAAAAACCGCTCGATAAAAATGTCGTTTTCAAGCAGACCACGGCGACAACGCCATTTCAGTTTGCTCAGAGCCCGTTCATCGATCAGTTCTTTATCTGGTGCCATCGCGCTAGTTTCCATGCCAGGTCAAAGCGCGCGACGAACCATCATTTCCTTGATCTTGCCAATTGCCTTGGTTGGATTAAGGCTCTTGGGGCAGACATCGACACAATTCATGATGCTGGTGCAGCGGAATAGGCGATAGGGATCTTCCAGGTTATCGAGCCGCTCGCTGGTCGCCTCATCGCGACTGTCCGACAGAAAGCGGTAGGCCTGCAACAGACCGGCTGGGCCGACAAATTTATCCGGATTCCACCAGAAAACCGGGCAAGCCGTCGAGCAACTGGCGCACAAAATGCACTCGTACAAGCCATTGAGCTCGTCGCGCTCCTCAGGGCTTTGCAGACGCTCTTTTTCTGGTGGCCGGGTTTCATTGATCAAGTAGGGCTTGATCGAGTGGTATTGTTTAAAGAACAACGTCATATCGACGATCAGGTCGCGCACCACGGGCAGGCCTGGCAACGGTTTGAGAACAATGGTGTCTGGCAAAGTCAGCATGTTGACCAAGCAGGCCAAGCCGTTCTTGCCGTTGATGTTCATCGCGTCTGAGCCGCACACGCCCTCGCGGCAGGAACGCCGGTAGGAAAGCGTGGGGTCAATTTCCTTGAGCTTCGTTAGTACGTCCAGCAACATGCGCTCGCTGCCATCGAGTTCGAGCTTGATGGTTTGCATGTAGGGCTTGGCATCGGTATCCGGGTTGTAACGGTAGATTTGGAAGGTGCGTTGAGCCATTTGTGTTTCTCCTTGACTGCTTACGGGTCAGAATGTGCGGACTTTGGGCGCGATGGACTCTGCAGTCAAAGGCTTCATGACGACCGGCTTGTAACTGAGGCTGTTTGACTCTTTGTCCCACAGCGTGTGCTTGAGCCAGTTGACATCGTCGCGTCCGAGAGGGCAGGTGGCATCATCAGCAGGACGGTCGTAGTCCAGCACACTGTGAGCACCACGACATTCGTGCCGCGCCGCGGCCGACACCATGGTGGACTGCGCCACTTCGATCATGTTGTCCACTTCGAGTGCTTCAATCCGGTCGGTGTTGAAGATTTTGGACTTGTCAGCCAGCTTGATGGCGCCAACGCGTTCACGTAGTTTCGCGATCTTGGCGACACCCTCATCCATGCTGGCTTGCGTGCGGAAGACGCCGGCGTGTAACTGCATGCAGGCGCGAATGTCATCAGCCACTTTTTGCGAGTACTCGCCTGAAGTGCTGGCATCCAGTCGGTTCAACCGTTCCAGCGATGCGTCAGCGGCATTGGCAGGCAGTGGCTTGTGGTTTTTGCTCTTTTGGTTGGTTTCAATGATGTGATTGCCGGCGGCGAAGCCGAACACAATGATGTCGAGCAAGGAATTGCAGCCGAGCCGATTGGCGCCATGCACGCTGACACAGGCGCATTCGCCAACTGCGTAAAGACCATTGACGACTTCCTGAACACCGTTTTTAGGCGCGACAACCTGACCCGTGATGCTGCTTGGCACACCACCCATCTGATAGTGGTTGGTCGGGATCACGGGAATCGGCTCTTTGGTGATGTCGACATTGGCAAAGTTGTGACCAATTTCGAACACCGAGGGCAAACGCAACTTGATCGTGTCAACGCCGAGGTGGGTCATGTCGAGGTTGATGTAATCCTTTTTCGGACCACAGCCGCGGCCTTCCTTGATTTCCTGGTCCATGCAGCGTGACACAAAGTCACG
>DATCIC010000145.1:0-3235 GCA_036508025.1 Rhodoferax sp.
CAGCCGTATTCGCTTTGCCGACACGCTCGGTGTGCTCGACCCCTTTACGACCTTTGAGGCGATTGCACGGCTGCGCGACGCGGTGGACATGGAAATCGAGATTCACTCGCACAACGACTTGGGCCTGGCCACGGCCAACACACTGGCCGCGCTGCGTGCCGGCGCCAGCCATGCCAACACCACGGTGAATGGTCTGGGCGAACGTGCCGGCAATGCCGCGCTGGAAGAAGTGGTGATGGGTGTGCGTCACTTGCACCACGCTGAGACGGGTGTGGACACGCACGCGCTGGTGTCGATCTCACGGCTGGTGGCGCGCGCCTCCGGTCGCCAAGTGGCTTTTAACAAGAGCATCGTGGGCGAGGCCGTGTTCACCCATGAGTCCGGCATTCACATTGATGGCCTGCTGAAGAACGCGTCCACCTACGAGAGTTTCGATCCTTCCGAACTCGGCCGTCAGCGGCGCACGGTGCTGGGCAAGCATTCCGGTTCGCAGGCGGTGCGCCAGGCCTACGGCTTGCTGGGCGTGGTGTTGGACGACGATGCGTTGACCGGTCGCGTGCTGGCGCGCATTCGCGACCACGCCATGCGCGTCAAGCAGGAAGCAACACCGAACGAGCTACGCGGTTTTCTACGCGATTCGCAACTGCCTTTTGCTGCGCACACGGTCCACCCGGCGGCCTTGGGTTTGTCATGAAAGCATCCAAGAACACCGTCGCCGCGCCGCCAGCGCCAGAGCCCGATGCGCCTGCGCGCTCCTGGTGGTCGCTGGTGCGCGAAGATGCGCGCTGTGTGCTGGAGCGTGATCCGGCGGCGCGCAGCCTGCTGGAAGTCTGGACCATCTACCCGGGGGTGCAGGCGATTGCGCTGCACCGCATGGCGCATGCCTTGTGGCTGCGCGGCTGGCGCTACCTGCCGCGCTGGGTCTCCTTCATCTCGCGCGCTCTGACCCAGGTCGACATTCATCCCGGCGCCCGCATCGGCGCGCGCTTCTTCATCGACCACGGCACCGGCGTCGTCATCGGCGAGACCGCCGAGGTCGGCAACGATGTCACGCTGTATCACGGCGTGACGCTGGGCGGCACCAGCTGGCGCATCGGCAAGCGCCATCCGACCCTGGGTGACCATGTGGTGGTGGGCGCGGGCGCCAAGATTTTGGGGCCGATCGTGGTCGGCGACCGGGCGCGTGTGGCGGCCAACTCTGTCGTCATTGACGCCGTGCCGGCGGACGCCACCGTGGTCGGTATTCCGGGCCGCGTGGTGGCGCCGCGCCGCCGCACCACCTATGGCTTCGACCTGGACCACCACCTGATTCCCGATCCGGTTGGCAAGGCCATCGCCTGCCTGCTGGACCGCGTGGCGCAGCTGGAGCTGGCGCAGGCACAAACCCGTGTCTTCGCCACGTTTGAGGCGCCTTGCGGCGCCTGCGACGACCCCTGCGCCAAGCCAGGATTCAAACAATCCTTCCTTCAAACATCCACCATGGAGTAAGCCCCAATGGAAAACTTTCTTCAACAACTCAAGGAATTGTCCTCAGCCGAGGATTTTCTGCAGTACTTTGGCGTGCCATTCGATCAGCATGTGGTCAACGTCAGCCGGCTGCACATCCTCAAGCGATTCTTCCAGTACATCCGCCAGGAGAGACTGCTGGTGCAGACCAATGAAGTGGGGCTGTACACCCTGTACCGCGAACAGCTGGTCAAGGCCTACGCGGATTTCGTCACCTCGACGCCAGCACAAGAAAAAGTGTTCAAGGTGTTCCAGGACACCCATGGCAAACAGCATGTGACGCTGGACAGCCTCAAGGCGTCAATGCCACAGCGCGCCGCAGCTTAAGGAATGAAATGAAGCCCCCACGTTCACTATGTTCACTGCTCCCCGAGGGGGCTTCAGCCTCCTCGGGGCGGCTCATCGGAGACTGACATGCACATCGTCGTTTGTATCAAACAGGTGCCGGACTCGGCGCAGATCCGCGTCCACCCGGTCACCAATACCATCATGCGCCAGGGCGTCCCGGCCATCGTCAACCCGTACGACCTTTTCTCGCTCGAAGAGGCCTTGCGCCTGAAAGACAAGTTCGGCGGCAAGGTCACCATGTTGTGCATGGGCCCGCCGCAAGCCGAAGAAGCGCTGCGCAAATGCATCAGCTTCGGCGCCGACGACGCCGTGCTGGTGACAGACCGCGCCTTCGCCGGTGCTGACACGCTGGCCACCTCCTATGCGCTGGCCGCCGGTGTGCGCCAGATAGCCCGAGAGCAGGCGGTGGACATCGTGTTCACCGGCAAGCAGACCATTGACGGCGACACCGCGCAGGTCGGCCCCGGCATCGCCAAGCGCATGGGGCTGCAACTGCTGACCTACGTGTCGCGCATTATCGAGGTCGATGAGGAACGCCGCACCATCACGGTGGAGCGGCGCGCCGAAGGTGGCGTGCAGGTGCTCAAGACTTCGCTGCCGTGCCTGATCACGATGCTGGAGAACACCAACGAGATGCGTTTTGCCAACCTGCCCGCCATGATCCACGCCGCCGCCTACCCGGTGCGCAAATGGAGCAAGGAGCAAGCCGGCATCGAGGACTTTGACAAGATTGGTCTGAAGGGCTCGCCCACCGTGGTGAGCAAGGTTTTCGGCCCGACACCGCGCAGCGAGAAGGCCGAGATGCTGGAGCTGGAGACCTCCAGCCTGCGTGATGTGTCTCTTAATTTGTTACAGAAAATTTTCACCCGCCACCCGACGCTGGAATCCGATTTGCTGATGAAGGAACTGACATGAGTGAAGCACCTAACCCAAGCGCTGCCGCCGCAACCCAGGCCAAGCGTCCCGCTGGCCGCCGCAATGTGGAATTAAGCGAAGAACTGAAGGCCTACAAAGGGGTCTGGGTCTTCATCGAACACGATCGCGGCCATGTGCACAGCGTGTCGTGGGAGCTGGTGGGCGAGGCCCGCAAACTGGCCGACAAGCTGGGTTGCCCGGTCAGCGCCGTTCTGCTCGGCGGCCCTGACGAGCCGCTGGAGAAGTTCGCCGCCGAGGCCTTCACTTTTGGCGCCGACAAGGCCTACATCATGAAGGACCCGGTGCTCAAAGGCTACCGCAACGAGCCCTTCACCAAGGGCCTGACGGACCTGGTCAACAAGTACCAGCCCGAGATTTTGCTGCTGGGGGCCACCTCGATGGGCCGTGACCTGGCCGGCTCGGTGGCGACGACGCTGCTCACCGGCCTGACCGCCGACTGCACCGA
>DATCIC010000146.1:0-4886 GCA_036508025.1 Rhodoferax sp.
CCTGTACACCGATGAAGGCCAGGACATTGCCGGCAAGAACTTCTACCGCCCCATCTCCGAGAAGTTCCAGGCCAAGTACGTCAAACAACTGCCCAAGATCAAGCTGTTCACCATCGACGAAGCCTTTGGCGGCTGGACCAAAGCAGCCAAAGATCACTTTGCCGACGGCGCCACCTTCGACCAGATTTACACCAAGAAATAAGTAAACATCGCCTGAACGCTGTCACTGGACCGGTCTGGCCATACACCATCAATACACGCCTTGCGCTGCCATGGCATCGGCCACTTTGACGAAGCCTGCAATGTTGGCACCGTCCACATAATTGACAAAGCCACCTTCGCGCTCGCCATAGCGCACGCAATTGTTGTGGATGTCGGTCATGATGAGGTGCAAACGGGCATCGACTTCATCGCGAGTCCAGGGCAGACGCTGTGCGTTTTGAGTCATTTCCAGGCCCGAAGTAGCCACGCCACCCGCATTGGCTGCTTTGCCGGGGCCGTACATGATCTTGGCAGCCAGGAAGACGCCAACGGCTTCCAGATTGGACGGCATGTTGGCCCCTTCGGCCACACACTTGACACCGTTCTTGACCAGTTCGCGGGCCTCGTCGCCATCGACTTCGTTTTGCGTGGCACAGGGCAAGGCAATGTCCACCGGAACGCTCCAGGGCTTTTTGCCGGCCTCGTAGCGCAGGCCCAGTCGCTTGGCGTATTCCTCAACACGACCGTAATGATTGTTCTTGATGTCCATCAAAATCGCCAGCTTCTCGGTGGTGAAGCCGGCTTCATCAATCACGGTGCCGCCTGAATCAGAAGCGGTAATGACTTTCGCGCCCAATTCGAGCGCTTTTTCGATGGTGTACTGCGACACATTGCCCGAACCAGACACCGACACGCGCATGCCCTTCATGTTGAGCTTGTTGCGAGCCAGCATGTCCTGCACAAAATACACCAGGCCGTAGCCGGTGGCTTCCGGGCGAATCAGGCTACCGCCGAAAGACATGCCCTTGCCGGTGAGCACGCAAGCGGCGTTGTTGGAAAGCTTTTTCATCATACCGGCCATAAAGCCCACTTCACGCCCACCGACGCCAATATCACCTGCAGGAACGTCGGTATCCGGCCCGAGGTGACGGTACAGCTCGACAATCAAGGCTTGACAGAAACGCATCACTTCGTTGCGGCTCTTGCCCTTGGGGTCAAAGTCAGAGCCGCCCTTGCCGCCGCCCATGGGCAGGGTGGTCAAGGCATTTTTTAAGGTCTGCTCAAAAGCCAGAAACTTCAAAATCGACAAGTTCACCGATGGGTGAAAGCGCATGCCTCCCTTGAACGGACCAATGGCCGAACTGTGCTGAATGCGAAACGCGCGATTGGTCTGGGTTGTGCCCTTGTCGTCAACCCAGGACACACGAAACTGAATGACGCGCTCAGACTCCACCAGGCGCTCCAAAATGCCGTCATCGGCGTAATGTGGATTGGCTTCGATGAAGCCCCACAAACTACCCATGACCTCTTGCACAGCCTGATGAAACTCGGGCTGGTGGGGGTCGCGGGCTTTGACGTAGTCCATGAAATCCGACAAATTCTTGTACTTCACTTCACATTCCTTTAAGGATGGTTAATAAATGATGGCCGCATGCCTCTCACTGTGCGTTGAACGCAGCACGACCAAACTGCTCACAAATGGTGCATCAAGGGAAGGTGAAATGCATTCATTGAGTGCATTCCAGTCAATAACGCACTATTTCGGCTCGTTTATAAGTTCTTCCGCCTTCAATGCACCTGGATGATGCAGTTCCATTCTATCTTTGATGCAATCCCAGCATAAGGTTATGCGCCGCAATATTGCATGGAGGCTTCGGGCAAGGCATGGGAGAAGCTGGATTAGGAATATGGCGACCCACCACCTGAAAATTTGATATGTCTATTTCAAGATAAATAAATAGAAAACAAGTAGTTTGAGTTTGAAACAACTCGCTCAACAATGCGCTTCGTTCAACCCATCCCGCAACGCAAGCACTTCACCATGGTCTCCATCGTCATCATTCCTGGCTGGCGCGATTCGCCGCCCGGCCACTGGCAAAGCCTGTGGGCAGCGCAATTGCCGGGCGCGGTGCGGGTGCAGCAAGATGACTGGGTGGCACCATCGCGCAGTGCCTGGGTTGCGTCCATTGCCCGCACGATCCTGGCGCAACCCCACCCGGTGGTGATCGCCGCGCACAGCCTGGGCTGCATTGCCACCACCCACTTGCCGTTTGAGGCCGCCGCGCACATTGCTGGCGCACTGCTGGTGGCCCCGGCCGACCCCGAGCGCCGCGGCGTGCTGGCTGACTTTGCCCCGGTGCCGTACCAGCGCTTGCCGTACAAAAATATCATCGTCGCCAGCGACAACGACCCTTATTGCCCGGTCCGCACCGCAGGCGCTTATGCGCGGGCCTGGGGCAGCGAATTTGTACGGCTGCAAAACGCGGGGCACATCAACCTGGAGGCGGGCTTTGGCCCCTGGCCGCTGGGGCTGGCGCTGCTGCAGTCGCTCATCGATGAAACTGTCAGCCTTAAACAAGCCGCTTTGGCCGCAGCCTGACACCCCGTACACACTCTTTTAATTTTCTACAGACGCCAAAGGAAACACCATGAAATTTATGCAAAAAGTGACTCTAACCCTTGCCGGAATTGCGCTGACAGCTACACAATTTGCAGCAGCTCAAACCCTGCTCAATGCGTCTTACGACGTGTCGCGCGAGTTTTACAAAGAGTACAACGCCGCTTTTGTCGCCCATTACAAAAAGACCACGGGCAAAGATGTCAAGGTGGATCAAGCCCATGGCGGCTCCAGTGCGCAAGCCCGCGCCGTGAACGACGGGCTGAACGCCGACGTGGTCACCATGAACACGACCACCGATGTCGAGTTTCTGGCCAAAAGCGGCATCGTCGCGGCTGACTGGGCCAAACGTTTCCCCAACCATGCCTCACCCACTACCTCGACCATGCTGTTTCTGGTGCGCAACGGAAACCCCAAAGGCATCAAGGACTGGAATGACCTGATTCGCCCCGATGTGAAGGTGATCGTGGTCAACCCCAAAACCGGTGGCAATGGCCGCATGGCCTACCTAGCCGCCTGGGGCTATGTGCGCAAAACGGGCGGCACCGACGCCCAAGCGGCTGAGTTTGTGAGCAAGCTGTTCAAAAACGTGCCCGTGCTGGCCAAGGGCGGGCGTGATGCCACCACCATCTTTTTGCAGCGCAACATTGGCGACGTGCTGATCACGTTTGAGTCTGAAGTGGTGTCGGTGGACCGCGAATTTGGTGCCGGCAAGGTCGATGCCATTCACCCGTCGGTGAGCATCATTGCCGAAAACCCGGTGGCGGTGGTGGAGCGCACCGTGGCCAAAAAAGGCACGGGCGAGTTGGCCAAGGCTTATCTGAACTACCTTTATTCCGACGAGGCACAGGAAATTGCCGCCAAGCACGGCATTCGTCCAAGCAATCAAAAAGTGTTGGCCAAATACGCCGGCATCTTCAAACCACTGCGATTGTTCCCGGTGAGCGAGTACTTTGGCTCGCTGTCTGAAGCGCAAAAGGTTCACTTCAACGACGGCGGCCAGTTCGACAAAATTTATACCGTCAAGTAAGCGTTACACCGCCCTGACTGCCGGATCGCGTCCGGCATGACAACCTTTTGATCACGTTTCAATGACCTCTGCCCTCCTCTCCACATCGCCCCTCGCGGGTGGCTCGCAGCCCAAGCGCGCCACGCGGCGCGTGCTGCCGGGCTTCAATTTGACGCTGGGCTACACGCTGTTTTACCTGAGCCTGATCGTGCTGATTCCGCTGTCAGCCCTGTTGTTCAAGACCTTCACCCTGAGCTGGGTGGAGTTCTGGGCGGCAGTGGCCAGCCCACGCGTCGTCGCCTCCTACCGGCTGACCTTTGGCGCCTCGTTTGCGGCAGCGCTGGTCAACGTGTTCTTTGGCTTGCTGCTGGCCTGGGTGCTGGTGCGCTATGAATTTCCCGGCAAAAAAATCATCGACGCGCTGGTGGACCTGCCGTTTGCGCTGCCCACCGCCGTGGCGGGTATTTCGCTGACTGCGCTGCTGGCCGGCAACGGCTGGATCGGGCAGTATCTGGAGCCGCTGGGCATCCAGTTGGCGTTCAACCGCAACGGCATCGTGATTGCGCTGATCTTCATCGGCCTGCCGTTTGTGGTGCGCACGGTGCAGCCGGTGCTGGAAGACGTCGAGAAAGAGCTGGAAGAAGCAGCCACCTGCCTGGGTGCGAGCCGCTGGCAGACTTTTCGCTACGTGATCTTCCCGACCATTGCCCCGGCACTGTTGACGGGTTTTGCCATGGCCTTTGCCCGGGCGATTGGCGAATACGGTTCGGTCATTTTCATCGCCGGCAACATGCCGATGGTGTCTGAAATCACGCCGCTGATCATCATCGGCAAGCTTGAGCAATACGACTACGCCGGTGCCACTGCCGTGGCCACGGTGATGCTGGGCATCTCCTTTGTGCTGCTGCTGGTCATCAACGGTCTGCAAGCCTGGCAGCGCCGCCGCTCGGGAGGCAAAACATGAGCGCGCATGCCGTGGCGCCGGGCCGCCCCAAGCAAGGCACAGCCCCCACGGGGGCCAGCGCAATACGCCAAGCGACAAGCATGGGGGCAAGGTCTCTTACCACCGAGCCGCCTTGGGTGCGCTGGTCGCTGATTGGGCTGGCACTGGCTTTTGTGTTGCTGTTTTTGCTGCTGCCGCTGGCCGCCGTCTTCACAGAAGCGCTGCGCAAAGGCCTACCTGCCGCGCTGGAGGCGCTGCAAGAACCCGATGCCTGGAGCGCGATCCGCCTGACCCTCATCACCGCCGCCGTGGCGGTGCCGCTGAACCTGGTGTTT
>DATCIC010000147.1:0-10333 GCA_036508025.1 Rhodoferax sp.
AGCTTTGAAACCGCACCCAGGATCATCTGTGAACAGGGTGGGGCCAATCGTCTGGGCGAGATCGCCAAGGGCCTGGGGATTTCCCGACTCTTTCTGGTCACCGACGCGGGGTTGATCAAGGCCAAACTCATCGACGGTGCCCAGGCCTCGCTGGCTGCCGCCGGTATTGCGGCAACCGTCTTTTCCGACGTGCTGGCCGACCCTCCCGAGCTCAGTGTGCAGGCGGCAGTGGACGCGGCCCGCGCGGCGGGCGCAGATGGTGTCATTGGTTTCGGTGGCGGCAGCTCCATGGATACGGCAAAGCTCGTCGCCCTGCTGGCATGCACACCGCAGGCGCTGCCCGACATCTACGGCATTGGCCTGGCGCGCGGCCCGCGCCTGCCACTGATACAGGTACCAACCACTGCCGGCACCGGCTCCGAGGTCACGCCGATTTCCATCCTCACCACGCCCAGCCACGAGAAGAAGGGCGTGGTCTCGCCGCTGCTCTACCCCGACGTGGCGCTGCTCGACAGCCGCCTGACACTGGGGCTGCCACCCACGGTGACGGCCATGACCGGCGTCGATGCCATGGTGCATGCGATCGAATCCTTCACCACCCGCTTGAAGAAAAACCCGCTCTCCGACGCGCTGGCGATCAAGGCACTGCAGTTGCTTTATGCCAACCTGCCAGCGGCAGTGAACGACGGCAAGGACGCGACCGTGCGCGAGAACATGTTGCTCGGCTCGCTATTCGCCGGCATGGCCTTCGCCAACGCCCCGGTAGGTGCCGTGCACGCGCTGGCCTACCCGCTTGGTGGTCACTATGGCCTGCCGCACGGCTTGACAAATTCTCTGGTCTTCGTGGCGGTGTTGAAGTTCAATCTTGCAGCGGCGCAAGGCCTCTACGCCGAATTGGGCCGCGCCATCCTGCCGGAACTGGCTGCTGCTGACGACAGCGAAGCGGCAGCCAGCTTCGTTGCGGCCATCAGCGCGCGCGTGGCGGCCATGCCCTACGCCCAGAGCCTGCGTGATGCCGGTGTCAAGCAAGACGATCTGCCGATGCTGGCGCGCGACGCCATGAACGTCCAGCGGCTGCTGGTGAACAACCCGCGCGATGTCGCTTACGAAGACGCCCTGGCGATGTACCAGGCAGCCTACTGAGAGGCCATGCCCTGGGCGATCAATATTTGAACCTAACCTGGAGTAATCTCATGATGCAATTGAAAGACCCCTCGCTGCTGCGCCAGCAAGCTTACATCAACGGTCAGTGGTGTGACGCGGACAATGGTGAAACCTGTGTCGTCACCAATCCGGCGACCGGTGAAACGATCGGCACCGTGCCCAAAATGGGCACGGCCGAAACGCGGCGCGCGATCAAGGCGGCCGACGAGGCTTGGCCCAGTTGGCGCGCCAAGACTGGCAAAGAGCGCAGTGCCGTGATACGCAAATGGAACGACCTGATGCTGGCCAATGCCGACGATTTGGCGATGATCATGACGCTCGAGCAAGGCAAGCCGCTGGCTGAAGCCAAGGGTGAAATTGCCTATGCTGCGTCCTTCATCGAATGGTTCGCCGAGGAGGCCAAGCGTGTCAGTGGCGACACCTTGACCTCGCCCTGGACGGACCGACGCATCGTCGTCATCAAGCAGCCGATCGGCGTCTGTGCGGCCATCACGCCTTGGAATTTCCCCTCCTCCATGATCACCCGCAAAGCCGGTCCGGCGTTGGCTGCCGGCTGCCCGATGGTGTTGAAGCCGGCGCTGGCCACGCCCTATTCGGCGCTGGCGCTGGCCGTGTTGGCGGAACGCGCTGGCGTACCCGCAGGCATCTTCAATGTATTGACCGGATCGGCCAGTGCCATCGGCGGCGAGATGAGCTCCAGCCCGACCGTGCGCAAATTATCTTTCACAGGTTCCACCGAGATTGGAAGCCTGCTGATGCAGCAATGCGCCAAAACGATCAAGAAGTTGTCGCTAGAGTTGGGCGGCAATGCGCCCTTCATCGTGTTCGACGATGCCGACCTAGATGCAGCGGTCGAGGGCGCCATGATGTCCAAGTACCGCAACGCCGGACAAACCTGCGTCTGTGCCAACCGCCTGTATGTGCAAGACGGTGTCTATGACGCGTTTGCGAAAAAGCTGGTGGTGGCAGTCGAGAAGCTCAAGGTTGGCAATGGTTTTGAAGCGGGTGTCACGCAGGGCCCGCTGATTGACGACACGGCGATAAAAAAGGTGGAAGAGCATGTTGCCGATGCATTGGCCAAGGGAGGGCGACTTCTCACTGGCGGCAAACGTCACGCACTGGGACACAGTTTCTTCGAGCCAACCGTGATCGCTGATGCCACGCCTGACATGCTGGTAGCGCGCGAGGAAACCTTTGGTCCCCTGGCGCCGCTGTTTCGCTTCAAGACCGACGCCGAGGCGATTGGCATGGCCAACGATACCGAGTTTGGTCTGGCCAGCTACTTCTATTCACGCGACATCGGGCGCATCTGGCGCGTTGGGGAGGGAATCGAGAGCGGCATGGTCGGCATTAATACCGGGATTATTTCCAACGAAGTCGCGCCGTTTGGTGGGGTCAAGCAATCCGGACTGGGTCGCGAAGGCTCCAAGTACGGAATGGAGGAATATCTGGTGATCAAATATCTTTGCATGGGAGGTTTGGATAAGTGATTGTCAGCCAGGTTGTCGGCAGTATCCGTGAAAAACGGCTTCCCCTCTCCTTGATCTCATTCGTAGCCGCCGCGCCTTACCGCGTGGCGATTCCAGTAGTTTCCCTGTCCCAAGCATATCAACCAACTAGTAGTCATTCATGCAATTCAAATCGCACATTTCGCACCATGCGTTCCGTTTGTCGATCATCGCCGCAACCGTGGCGCTGGCGGCGGCTTCAACCTCTGTGAGCGCGGCCGACAACGGCAAGTACCCCATCGGCGTCGTCACCTTTTTGTCGGGCGCTTCTGGTGGAAGCCTTGAACAGTGGCAAGGTACCCGCCCCGTATTGCAAGAAAGGCATCAACGGCCTGGAAATTGAAATGGTGTTGCTGGACGAAAACGGCGGCGCCACAAAGCAGACTGAAGAATTCTGCAATCTGGTGCAGCGTCAGAAAGTGGACGCCGCGATCGGCTACATCTCGTAGGGCGACTGCCTGGCCATCGCTCCCGCCGCCGAAGAACTGGGCATAACGAATAGCGTTTATCTGTCGCCGCCGCGATGCCAGCCAAGAGCACGGCTGCTGAACGGCGACAGATAAACCGTGTTGGACTACACCGCCGGCTCAGACGGTTGCAATAGGGGATTGAAAGCTTCGCGCCATCTGTTTGGTCAGCTCAAGCGTGATTTTGGATCGACACCAGCTTTCAACCGAGGTGCCGAAGTCGGGAAACGGTCTCTGCGTGGCATAGGGGACGCACTTTTGATGACTGAGGTCGGGCGTAAATAGTGCAACGCGCAGCACCACCCGCAACGCCGCAAGACGCCATTTGAGCCAGTGTGCACAAAGCAGTCGGCGCGTCACGGTGGCCCCCGGCTCTGCGTCAATACGGTGTTGCCCGGCGCTGGCAACTGCGCGGATCCCTTCAGTGTTGCCGTAACACGCAGCCGTCCCATCTTGCAACATGGACACAACAGCACATCGATCTTGACCACCCGCGCCATAAAAGCCTGTGCCGACTCGACCGCCTGCAGGTTGATGGCCGGCATCTGCAAGGCCAGGCGCGCTGCGTTGAGCTTTTTCGCCTTGCAGCTTGTTGCCAGCACCCCGTAGTGGCGAATACGCTTGATGCCGGTGGGCAGCACATGCTGCATGAAACGGCGCACAAACTCGGTGCCCTCCAATCGTTCCAAACGTTTACCGCCCTTGTCATCGGCGCGTACCGAGAACGCCACCTCGCGCTCGCTGACTGAGCGAATACGCTCATTGCTGATCGCCGTGCGGTGCGTGTAGCGACTCAGGTACTCCAGAACCTGGGCCGACCCACCCAGCGGCGTCTTGGCGTACACCACCCAGTCGTATTTGTAGAGTTGCTTTTGCCGCGCGCGCCAGTCAAAGTCTTGAGCTTGCGGGTCGCGCTCGATATGGCCGTCCTTGTGGGCCAGCGCCAGTGCTGCCATGAATTTGCCCCGAAACACCTTGGACAGCGCCTGCACCGGGAACAGGAAGTCGGGCTTGCGCGTGGGCGCTGCCCACTGCCCCGCCTTGTCCAGCACCCCGCAGGCCATCACGGCATGCAGATGGATATGACGTTGCAAATCCTGCGTCCAGGTGTGCAGCACCAAGCTGAAGGCGGGCGTGCCACCCGCTGTCCCCATCCATTTGGGATTGGCGGCAAATTCTGCGAGCGTTTGCGCGGTGCAGGTAAACAGGGTGTCGATCACCCAACGCGGGTGGGCACCATACAGAGCATTCAAACAGTGCGGCAAGGTGAACACCAAATGCGCGTAAGGCACCGCCAGCACCTCAGTCAATCGCCCTTGCAGCCAGGCTTCCTTGGCGCGGGTGCCACACTGCGGGCAACAGCGATGACGGCATGAGTGATATTGCCAGTGGCTATGGCCACACTGGTCGCAATCGAGCCGCTCACCCCCCAGCGCGCTTGTGCGACAGGCAACAATGGCCCGCCAGGCTTTGGCCTGTGGGGTGTTCAGGAGGTTCTTTACCAGATAGGCCGCTCCAAACTGGCGCAGCGCATCGGCCAAGGTGGCGCTCATGGCGCGCCGGGCTCAAGTCTTGGGCTTCGCCGGTGGCACCTCAGGCAACTGCGACAACAGTGCCAGCGCTGAGTCCCCTGCACTGTGACCCGGACGGGCCATCTTCAGGTAACGACTGGTGGTGCTCAGTTGCGCGTGTCCCAGCAGGTTGCTGATGCTGTTCAGGTCGACACCGGCTTCGAGCAAATGTGTGGCAAAGGCGTGACGCAGCGAATGGATGCCGCCCACCTTGGTGATGCCAGCGGCGGTGCGAGCCGTGTAGTAGTAAAACTGTCCACTGCCACAGTCCAGAGGCTGCGATGGATCGCACCGGCGCGTAAACAACCAGTCGTCTGCTCTGGCGCCGACCCGCCAGGTGCGCCAATACAGTTTCAATTGTTCGAGTAAGTCGGGCGTGAGCAGGCTGTAGCGGTCCTTGCCACCCTTGCCCTGGACGACCCGGATGCACATGCGGTCGGGGGCCGAGTCGATGTCGCGGCCCCGCAGATGGCACAGCTCGCTCAGGCGCAGGCCGCTGGCATAGGCCACCATCAGGAAGGTGCGCGCTTTGATCGATATTGACGCACCCAGCAGCGCCGCCACCTCGGCGCGCGATAACAACTCCGGCAGGCGTTGTGGGCTGCGCCCCAGCGGTATCTGCACGCGTCGCTCGGTCTGGCCCAGCACGTCACATATCAGGAATCGTACCGCGCACGAGGTCAGGTTGACGCTGGAGCGGGCGAGGTGGCGCTCTTGCAGCAGGTGTAGCAGATACGTTTGTACCTGCTCGTCGCAGAGCTGATCCGGACTGCAGTTGTAGTGCTGTGACAGTCGTATCACAGCGCCAAGGTAGGTCTCTTGGGTGCGCTGGGCAAAGCCGCGCAGAATCATTGCATCGAGCATGCGTTTGCGTAGAGGTGTCATGATGAATTTCCTTTGAAGCGGGGGACGTTCCCCAGCTCAAAGGTTTCACCTCATCACGCACAAATGCAAGCCATGCGTCAAAGAAAACACGGTGGCAGCTCTCTGCGAGCCAACCATCGCGTCAGCGGTTTAGTTCAACTGTAATAAGAGAAATCGTAGAGACGTTTAACAAACTATTAACTTGAGGAGACCTTAACATGAACCTGAAAAAATCCCATTTCGCAGCAATTCTCAGCGCCATCAGCATGAGCAGCCCCCTTGCTTATGCACAGGGCGTCTCCAACAACGTCGTCAAAATCGGTGTCATTAGCGACATCTCCAGCGCCTACGCGGACATCGGCGGCAAGGGCACGATCGCTGCAGCGAATATGGCGATTCAAGACTTTGGCGGGAAGGTTCTGGGCAAGCCGATTGAATTGCTTTCAGTCGATCACCAAAACAAGGCCGATATCGGTGCGACCAAGGCGCGCGAGTGGTTTGACCGAGATAAAGTTGATATGGTGATTGGCTTGGGCAACACCGCAGTCCACAATTCCGTCACCAACGTCGCCAAGGAAAAGAACAAGATCGTCATCAACACCGAAGCCGCCTCCAGCGCCATTACCGGTGAAAACTGCGCGGCCAATGTGGTCCACTACACCTATGACACCTATGCCCTGGCAAAAAGTACTGCCAAGGCGATCACTGAAGCCGGGGGCAAGTCCTGGTACATCGTCGCCGTCGATTACGCGTTCGGGCAGTCCTTGAGCGATGACGTAACGGCTTCAGTCCTCAAAAACGGCGGCAAAGTGATCGGCGGACTCAAGCACCCACTCAACTCGCCCGACTTCTCCTCGTACATGCTGACCGCGCAGGCCTCAAAAGCCGACGTGATCGCACTGGCCAACGCTGTGAATGACACCATAAATTCCATCAAAACCGCGCGTCAGTTTGGAATTACGAACAAGCAGAAAGTCGCCGCCATGCTGTTGTTCATTTCCGACGTGCATGCACTCGGCCTCGAAACGGCACAGGGGATGTTCGCCACAACCGCCTTCTACTGGGATCGGACGCCCGAAACCCGCGCTTGGTCACAACGTTATTTCCAGGTCATGAAAAAGATGCCTACTATGGCGCAGGCGGGAACGTACTCCGCAGTCATGCATTACCTGCAGGCCGTTAAAGCTGCTGGCACTGACGAGACGGCGGCGGTAATGACAATGATGAAGAAGACGCCGATAAACGACTTCTTCGCGAAGGACGGAAAGATTCGCGAAGATGGTCGCATGGTTCACGACATGTACTTGGTGCAAGTCAAGAAGCCCTCTGAATCGAAAAAACCGTGGGACTACTACAAGGTGCTAGCAACCATTCCGGGCGATCAAGCCTTCCGCCCCATGTCCGAAGGCAACTGCCCACTGGTTAAGAAATAGGCTGCACCTCGGGGGGCCGGAACGGCGGGACTTTGCCGGCCTTGAAAACGTAATGAAAATCAAAAAACTACCGATCGCTAATCGCGGCGAAATTGCCATTCGCATCGCACGTGCCGCATTTGAATTGGGCATGACCACCGTAGCGCTGTTTTCGGAGGACGACGCCACGTCGCTCCACTGCCGCAAAACCGATGAGGCATGCGCACTAAAAGGGTCGGGTGCAGCCGCGTATTTGGCTATTGAGCAGATATTGTCGATTGCGTGTGCGACGGGCTGTGACGCCATCCATCCGGGCTACGGTTTTCTCAGTGAAAACGCGCAATTCGCCGCCCGTTGCGCGGAGCAAGACATCATCTTCGTCGGTCCGACCGCCGAAGTGCTGAAATTGTTTGGCGACAAGGTCCAAGCGCGCAATCTAGCGCAACGAACCCAAGTCCCCGTGGTGCTCGGCACCCAAGGTGCCACGAGTTTGTTGGAAGCACACGCATTCTTTGCCTCGCTTGGTGACGGCGGCGCCATGATGATCAAAGCGATCTCGGGCGGCGGCGGACGAGGTATGCGCGCCGTGTACGCTCGTGACCAGATCGACGCGGCGTACGAACGCTGTCAATCGGAGGCCCAAGCCTCCTTCAACAGCCGCGAGGTGTATGTGGAGGAGCTGGTGCTGAACGCACGGCACGTCGAAATACAAGTGATCCGTGATGGCTCCGGCCGCACACCTGGCTTCATGGTAGGTCCGGATGCGGAGAAATCTGCGATGGTGCGCCATGTCTCACGGATTTTCGTGGCCGCCGCCAGCATCACCGTACCTCTCTTCATGATCGTTTTGCGCAAAGGTTACGGGCTAGGCTCGATTGCTATGGCTGGCGGCAGCTTCCATGCGACGTTCTTCACAGTGTCCTGGCCCTGCGGCGAGTTCGGGGCAATGGGGATTGATGGCGCTGCAAACTTGGGGTATCGCAAAGAACTGGAGGTCGTCATTGATCCAGTTCAGCGTCAAGCCTTGTTTGAAAAGTTGGTCAGCGCGGCATACGAAAAAGGAAAAGCCATCAGCATGGCCTCCTACCTCGAATTTGATGACGTAATCGACCCTGCGGAATCGAGGAAATGGATCGTTCGCGGGCTTCGGTCATTGCCGGCTGCGTTGCCGCGTGAGGGGAAGAAACGCAATTTCGTGGATACCTGGTAACTCCCACTCAGCCCCCGCAGTCAAATTTGATTTTGGAGAGTATTGGTGCGCAACCTGTCGATTGAAGCAAATTGAATTTTGAAACTAATGGTGAATCGCTCGCCCTTCTCACCACGTGCATGTCATCACATTAATGTATATCTGGTCGCAGCGGTGGATGGCATGGCGATTTCCACAAATGCATCACTCACAAAGAATCAAAACCCATAAAGAAGGAGTCTGAACAACATGAATACTGTGACTTACCGTCAGGAAGAAAAGCCCTTGCATGAGTATTTGCGCCAACATGCGCGCGTGCACCCAGACAAGGCCGCTTTCATTTGGTACGGGACCAGCATTAGCTATGGCGAGCTTGACCGTCTAAGCGATACCTTCGCCGCCAAATTAGCGACCATTGGCGTAAAAAAGGGACAACGCGTGGCATTGTTCATGCAAAACTGTCCACAGTACATCATCGCGCATATCGGCATCCAGAAGCTAGGAGCGGTTGTCGGGCCATGCAGTCCGCTCTTCAAAGCCCATGAGTTGGAGTACCAACTGACCGATCTTGGCGCAGAGGTAATAGTGGCTGCTGACAACCTGTATTCATTGGTGGCAGCGGTTCGCGACAAAACCGTTCTTCGACACATCTTTCTGACGCACTACGCCGATCTTCTCCCGTCTGAGCCGACTATCAATGTTCCAGACGAAATTCAGACGCTAAAGCTTCACGTAGACGGAACCATGGATTTCATGGAGAGCCTGGCACTAGCGCTACCCGCACCCGAGGCGGCCGGACTCAGCATGGATGATGTAGTTTTGATGACCTACACCTCCGGCACCACCGGACTCCCCAAGGGCGCGATGCTGACTTATCGAAATGCGCTGTTCAAGTCCTCTGCCGCAGCGGACAACAATCGCATTGCAAAGGATGACATGCTGCTTGCCGTTGCCCCGCTGTACCACATTGCCGGCATGCTGCTGGGGATTAATGTGACGCTCTACATCGGAGCCACAAGCGTGTTGTTGTATCGATTTGATCCGCTGCAGGTCTTGCAGGCAATCGAGCGCTACCAGATCAACTGGTGGTACAGCGTTGCCACCATGAATGTCGCCTGCATGCAGATCAAAGATGCCGGAAGATTCGACCTGACGTCACTTCGCATCAATCCAGCAACAAGTTTTGGCATCACCCTAACGAAGCCGCTAGCCGACCAGTGGTTGGCATTCACCGGAAACGGCCGGTTGTTCGAAGGCACCTATGGACTGTCCGAGACCCATACATGGGACACGTCGATGCCGGTCGACGCTGTGCGCTGGGGTGCGCACGGAAAGCTCGTGCGGGGGGTGGAGTGCCGCGTCCTCGATCCCGATACCGGCGCAGAAAAGGCAACCGGTGAAGTTGGCGAGATGGTGGTGCGCAGCCCTGGTAACTTCAAGGGCTATTGGAACAAGCCCGAGGCGAGCGCAAATACATTACGCGATGGCTGGGTGTATACGGGCGACATGGTGACGTTGGATGTTGACGGTTACCTAACTTTCGTCGGCCGTTTCAAGGAAATGATCAAGGTATCCGGCTACAGTGTATTTCCGGAAGAGGTTGAGGAAATTCTCATCAAGCATCCGGCCATTCGCCAGGCCGCCGTGATCGGTATCGACGATCCGATCAAAGGTCAGGTGGTAAAGGCGGTAGTTGTACTGCAGCCGAATCTGCCGGAACTCTTAACGCAAGAAGCGTTGGTAGCTTGGAGCCGGGAACAAATGTCCGTCTACAAGGTTCCACGGGTAATTGAATTCCGCGACGCGCTGCCCGCAACTGGCACCGGAAAGCTGCTGAGACGATTGCTGAAAGATTGACGCTCAAATTTGATCGTACATAGTGCCTGACAGAAAACGGGCGTTGGTGCATGGATACTGCGCAGGCGTTCTGTTAGGCTCGCGGCCCTGATAAAAAGACCGCCGCCCGCCGCATGCCCAACAAATTCAACGCCGATCAGCGCCATCATATTCCGAAGATGCGGCACTTCGTGCGTAACTCGCCCGAATATGAATCGGGACTTCGCAACCGTGGCAGCCTGACGTTCTGGGTTACCCCGCAGGCGATGCAACTCTGGCCAGCCCAAGCGCGCAGCACACCAGGCGGGCAGTCCATCTATTC
>DATCIC010000148.1:0-2720 GCA_036508025.1 Rhodoferax sp.
CGCCCTTGATCGAATGGCATGGCGGCCTGCGCTGGCTCTGGGCGCCGCTGTCGGCACAAGCGCAACTGCGCCAGGCGGCGACCGATGTGGGTGGGAATGCTATGCTTTTCAGAGCGACTGACGAAGATAAAACGGGGGCTACAGCCCGTTTTCATCCATTAACGCCGGTGCTGGCTCAGATTCACCAGCGCCTCAAGGCCGAGTTTGACCCGGCCGGTATTTTCAACCGTGGCCGGATGTACCCAGATGCAAACTCAACTCGCCCCTGAATACCAGGCCACGGCCGACGGTCTGGCCGCCGAGGCCATTCTGCGCAAGTGCGTGCACTGCGGTTTTTGTACCGCCACTTGCCCGACCTACCAGTTGCTCGGCGACGAGCTCGACGGTCCGCGCGGGCGCATCTACCTGATCAAGCAGGTGCTTGAAGGCGCCACGCCGACGCGTAAAACTCAACTGCATCTGGACCGCTGCCTGACCTGCCGGAGTTGCGAAAGCACCTGCCCGAGTGGCGTGCAATATGGCCATCTGCTCGACATCGGGCGCAAGCTGGTCGATGCCAAAGTGCCCCGCCCGGCCGGTGAGCGTGCCCTGCGCTGGGCGCTCAAAGAGGGCTTGCCGTCACCGCTGTTCGCCCCCGCCATGGCGTTGGGCCAAATGGTGCGCCCAATCCTGCCTGCCGCCGTGCAAGCCAAGGTGCCCGCCAAACATAGCGCGGGCGCTTGGCCCACGCGCGAACATGCGCGCCAGGTGCTGCTGCTGGCGGGCTGCGTGCAACCGGCCATGGCACCCAATATCAACCACGCCACGGCACGGGTGTTTGACGCGGCCGGTGTCCAGTGCGTGATCGCACCCCAGGCCGGTTGCTGTGGTGCGGTTAAATTTCACCTGAACGACCAGGATGGCGGCATGGCCCAGATGCGCGCCAACATCGACGCTTGGTGGCCGTATCTGCAAGGCCACAAGGGCCACGCCGGGGTCGAGGCCATCCTCATGAACGCCTCGGGCTGTGGCGCCACGGTCAAGGAATACGGCCACATTCTGCGTGACGACCCGGCCTATGCGGAGAAAGCCGCCCGCATCAGCGCCCTGACGCAGGACGTGAGCGAATGGCTGCCCGAGTTGAGCGAAAAATTGCGCGGTCAAGTCTCCAAGCAAGCGGCCCAGCAGGCCGGCGCCATGGTGTTTCACCCGCCGTGCAGCCTGCAACATGGCCAGCAATTGCGCGGTGGCATCGAGCGTTACCTGGGAGAGTTGGGCTTCAACATCAAAGTGACCGGCTTCGAGGCGCACCTGTGCTGCGGCTCGGCCGGCACTTATTCAGTGCTCAACCCGGATTTGTCCCATCAGCTGCTGGCGCGCAAGCTCGGTCACCTGAACACCACCTTTGGCGCAGCGCCACCCGATGTCATCGTCTCGGCCAACATCGGCTGCATCACTCACTTGCAAAGCGGCACCGACACCCCGGTGCGCCACTGGATCGAGGTGCTGGACCAGGCGATGCAAGAATCGCAATAAGATAGCTACTAAATACATAGCTGCTTACGCATATACCACGGGGGCTAGAGCCCTATTTCTTATAAATTTTATGGAACAGACGCTGCCATGACCTTCCCCTCGGCCCTTGAAAATCTGAACGTGCTGTCGCAGCACACCTTGTTGTCGCCCTCCCAGTTGCACGACGAAGTCCCGGCCAGCGCGCGCGCCACCCAGACCGTGAGCGCGGCCCGCAAGGCGGTGGCCGACATCCTGAGCGGACTTGACCCGCGTCTGCTGGTGGTGGTGGGGCCGTGCTCGATTCACGACCTCACGGCCGCCAAAGATTACGCTCAGCGCCTGAAAGCGCTGGCAGATGAATTGCAGGACCAACTGCTCATCGTGATGCGCGTGTACTTTGAAAAGCCGCGCACCACGGTCGGCTGGAAGGGCCTGATCAACGACCCGCTGATGGACGACTCGTTTGACATCGAGCAGGGCCTGCACACCGCGCGGCGCCTGCTGGTTGAACTCAACGAGATGGGCCTGCCCTGCGGCACCGAGGCGCTGGACCCGATCACGCCGCAGTACCTGGGTGACCTGATCGCCTGGAGCGCGATCGGCGCGCGCACCACCGAGAGTCAGACGCACCGTGAAATGGCCAGCGGCCTGTCGAGCCCGGTCGGCTTCAAGAACGGCACCGACGGTGACCTGGACGTCGCCTTGAACGGCATGCTGGCAGCAGCGCAGCCGCATGCGTTTCTGGGCATCAATGGTGACGGTCAGGTGGCGCTGACGCACACGCGTGGCAATGCGTTTGGCCATTTGATTTTGCGCGGCGGCGCCGTGCCCAACTACGACTCGGTGGCGGTGGCGCAAGCTGAAAGCGCGCTGCAGGCGGCCCACCTGCCGGTGAACATCGTGGTCGACTGCAGCCACGCCAACTCGCGCAAAAACCATGCGCTGCAAACGCTGGTGCTCAAGGACGTGGTGCACCAGATTGCCGACGGCAACCGTTCGATCAAGGGCGTGATGCTCGAATCCAACCTGTTTGAAGGCAACCAAAAGCTGGCGCGCCCGCAAGACTTGCGCTACGGCGTCTCCATTACCGATGCCTGCCTGGGCTGGGACAGCACCGCCGTCAGTCTGCGTGAGGCAGCGGCGCGCCTGCGCACGATGCCGCGTTGAGTTTTCCATTGCTGCCGGCGCCTAAGAAGGTTGGCGAAACGACAGCACTGACAGCAGCG
>DATCIC010000149.1:0-2199 GCA_036508025.1 Rhodoferax sp.
CGCAGCCGGATTGCCGAGTTGACCAGCGCCTACGAGGACAAGACGCAGTATTTCGTAGAGACACTGGCGCGTGGCATGGCCCGAATAGCGACCGCCCATTATCCAAACCCGGTCATCGTGCGCATGAGCGATTTCAAAACCAACGAGTATGCGGAATTGATCGGCGGCGCCGCCTTCGAACCGAAGGAGGAAAATCCCATGCTGGGCTGGCGCGGTTCCAGCCGCTATTACAGCGAGGAGTATCGCGCGGGTTTTGCCCTCGAGTGTCAGGCCGTGCGACAGGCACGCGAGGCGATCGGCCTCGATAACATCATCATCATGATTCCGTTTTGCCGGACACTGGGCGAGGCAGACAAAGTCTTAAGTGAGCTGGCGGCCAATGGTTTGGTGCGTGGCGAACACGGACTGGAGGTCTATGTGATGGCAGAGATCCCTTCCAATGTGCTGCTGGCCAAGCAGTTCGGCGAGCGCTTCGACGGCTTTTCAATCGGTTCCAACGATCTCACCCAGTTGTTACTGGGCGTCGACCGCGACAGCGGCAGACTGAACGCGCTGTTCGATGAGCGCGATGAAGCTGTGACCATGGCGATCGCCCAACTGCTCGCCACTGCGCAAACAATCGGCAGGCATACCGGCATTTGCGGTCAGGCGCCCAGCGATCATCCCGAGTTTGCACGTTTCCTGGTAGAGCATGGTATTGATTCCATCTCGGTAAGCCCCGACAGTTTTCTCGCCGTGAAGCAGGTCGTCAGCAAGGCCGAGCAAGATTTCAAGAAACCTACCGAAACATCGACGGATAGCCCCCAGCATCAGCGCGTTTCGGGCACAAACAGTCATGACCCAGACTAACGGTAGTAGCAGTCAACGTAAGCGAGGAAGAGACCATGTTTCAGGTTCGTATTCACGGGCGCGGCGGTCAGGGGGTGGTCACTGCCGCCGAAATGCTTTCTATCGCCGCCTTCGGGGAAGGCCGCCACGCGCAGGCTTTCCCGAGCTTCGGTTCGGAGCGCACCGGTGCGCCGGTAGTGGCGTTCTGCCGCATCTCCGATCGCGAAATCCGGCTGCGCGAGCCGGTCATGGAGCCGGATGCGCTGATCATCCAGGATCCGACCCTGCTGCACCAGGCCGATGTGTTTGCCGGCTTGAAGCGCGACGGCTACATCCTGATCAACACCAATCGCAGTTTCGACGAACTGGGTCTCGCCGATTTTCTCAAGGACTGGCGCCACGACCGCCTGTGCACGGTTCCGGCCACCGACCTCAGTCGCAAGCACATCGGCCGACCGATGCCGAACGTGCCGCTACTCGGCGGCTTCGCCGCCGCATCGGGAATTATCAAGCTGGAATCGCTGGTCAAGGCGATCAAGAGAAAGTTCTCGGGCAAGCTGGCCGAGGGCAACGTCGCCGCTGTGACCGCGGCTTTCAATAGCGTCGTCGCCGAAATGCAGGGAGCCAAGAGTCATGCTTAAGCAAATCGAAGGCTCGCACGCCGTTGCCGAAGCGGTCGCCCTGTGCCGCCCGGAAGTGATCTGTGCCTACCCGATCTCGCCGCAGACCCATATCGTCGAGGGCTTGGGCGAGATGGTGAAAAGTGGCGAACTGAAGCACTGTGAATTCATCAACGTCGAATCGGAGTTCGCCGCCATGAGCGTGGCCATCGGCGCATCCGCTGCCGGTGCCCGCGCCTATACCGCCACTGCCAGCCAGGGGCTGCTGTTCATGTCCGAGGCGGCGTACAACGCCTCGGGCCTGGGCCTGCCCATTGTCATGACGGTGGCCAACCGCGCCATCGGCGCGCCGATCAATATCTGGAACGACCACTCCGACGCGCTTTCCCAGCGCGATTCGGGTTGGACCCAGATGTTCGCCGAGAATAACCAGGAGGCGCTCGACCTGCATATCCTGGCCTTCAAGCTAGCCGAAGAACTATCGTTGCCCATCATGGTATGCATGGATGGCTTCATCCTCACCCATGCTTTCGAGCGCATTGACATGCCCAGCCAGGAACAGGTCGATGCCTACCTGCCGCCTTATGCTCCGCGCCAGGTGCTCGATCCGCTGGCGCCGGTGTCGATCGGCGCCATGGTTGGTCCGGAAGCCTTCATGGAGGTGCGTTATCTTGCCCATGCCAAGCAGATGCAGGCGCTGGAGCTGATCCCGCAACTGACCACGGAATTCAAAACCCAGTTCGGACGCGAC
>DATCIC010000150.1:0-5782 GCA_036508025.1 Rhodoferax sp.
TGCCGTGCGGCACCGGTCTGGTAACCAACCCGTTGCATCTGAGCCTCTCGCTCCGGGCTATATCGCGCGTCACCCGCTTGGCCGACGAACTGGACTGCTACTGGCTAGGTCAGATTCACAGCCATCCTGGTCAGATGCTCGACTTGTCCGATGTGGACAAGAGGATGGGCGTGCGAGTCCAGGACTACCTGTCCGTGGTCTGCCCGTACTACGCCCAGCGCGATACACGCACCGTCGACGAGTGTGGCGTCCACGTGTTTGACCAGGGCCGCTACCGGTGGTTGAAATCTCGGGAGGTGACCAAGCACATCACCGTCACCGGTCAGTCCGTAGAGGTTGTTAACCTGGAGGTGCAAGCATGACGCTAGAACAGAACGTGAAATTGGCAGCTAGCCGGCCGATGGGTGTAGCGCAGGAGCTTGCCGGCGCCCCACTGGCCGAGGACGCCGTTTACTCAAGACGGGTCATTCTGATTGGCGAGAAGGCCGTCCTCAAACACGATAACGGCCGCTGGTGCTTCCTCAACAGCCTGCGCCTCCTTTCGCGGGTCGTAGGTGACTTGGAGGTCGTGGTGCCCGCTGGTGTGCCGCGCTTGAGCCAGGAGGTCGCCCAAGTCCTAGAGAACCTTTGGTCGCAGCGCAGCGTTTATCTAGTACCCGAGGGTCAAGTCAAGTTCGAAGGCGCTGCGGCCATACTCAACGTTGGCGTGGCAGCACGCGCTGACCTGCCTTGGACCGTCATCAATTCGAACGGGTGGGTGGCGCGCTGCACCTCCAGTGGGGTGCCGCTGGCGTCCGGGGTGAGCCAGAGCAATCCCGTCGGCGCAATGCTGGCAGCTTCCTTCGGAGTCACCGAGGTGTTCAAGCGCGTGTACGGCATCTCGCACGAGGTTGCGCCACCAATGGAGGACGTGTCGTTCTCTCTTTTCCGAATGAGCATGACCGACGACGACATCGGGCCAGTGTTGCCTGAGGTCATCCACCTGCCTTCGACCCTGCTGCTGGGGGGCGGCGCTATCGGGAACGGCCTTGTGCTGCTGCTGTCCCAACTGCCCTTGCGCGGTCGTCTGCTCATTATGGACAAGCAGAGCTTCGGCGATGAGAATCACGGCACGTGCTGTCTGTTCGACGATGCGGACTGGATGGGTGAGCCCAAAGCATTGAAGCTGGCAACCTGGCTGAAAAGTCGCACCGCGATGGAGGTCGATGGTCTACCGTCCACAATTCAAGATGCACTCGACAAGCGACAGCTCATGAGCATGGGGATTGACCTAGTTCTCAATGGGCTGGACGACAATCCCGCGCGCCGAGCAGTGCAAAGGCTCTGGCCGTCTTTGCTTGTCGATGGCGCCATTAACTCGGTTGGCGCGACCGTGGTGAGCCACAGCTTGGCTCACCATGAGTACGCCTGCATGCAGTGCACGTTCGTAGAGGCGGTGGTGGACGAGAAGGGTGTGCAGACTAAAGCAACTGGCCTTTCGTGCAGCTCCTTAGAGGGCAACCCTAACCGTCTACTGACGGACGAGGACATTGCGAACGCGGACGAAGCGGCTCGTCCCTGGCTTTGCGAGCAGCAGCGCCAAGGCAAAACAATTTGTTCAACTATCGCGGCCGGAATGGCTGAGAGACTTGGCCTGCAGCTTGCCAAGGGTTTCCGGCCGTCGGTCCCTTTCGTGGCGACAGCGTCCGCAGCGATGGTGGTGGCGCAGATGCTGCGTAGCAGGCTTTGGCCTGCCGAGCGCTTTTTCCACGAATACCAAATAGCCAACCTGTTTATCGGACCAAGCACTGGTGCCAGGCTGTTTCGGCTAGCCTCTAAATCATGCATCTGCACGATGCATCGCACGGTGATTGACTCTGTCGCAGAGCAGCGCAAGGCGGTGTCCAGCGCCTTGGGCTAGTTCTGCGGGGTAGGCGCCCAGCAATTCGCTACGGGCGCGACGAGCCCTGACGGGCCGCGGCCTGAGCTCAAAAGTTGAGCGTCCGCTTCTTTCGGTGGCGTATGACCGCTATGGGCACACTGCAGTCGACAGTAATGCAAACTTGTCGGCAACAAAGCCGCCGCACACTCAAAAAATCCTGTGTGATCGCCAGACTGCTTGAAGGCATCGCATCCGTCATGCCTCGACCTTAACCCCTATGACTGACTGGGTTAGGTCTGGTGCTGGTGGTAACAATGTCACCTACATACAAGTCCCTCTCATAAGACGCGGTTTCTGCGACGCGTCTGAAATCGTCCTTAGAACGATGACTTGTTCTGCGGAGCCCTTCTAGACCCCTGAAAAAACTCAGCCGGGTCTCACCAACTGATTAAACCCCAAGGCTCGTCGGGGCCGTTACGTCGGTGAATTCAAACAGGTCACCAACGTTGACTCCGAAATACCTGCACAAGGCATCTAAGGCGTCAATGTCGACTCGATTCGCTGTCTCCTGATAGAGCAGGGTAATCGTGTTTCTGTGCAGACCTGTTTCACGCGCAACATCGCTGATTTTGAGCTTCCGCTCGCCCATCAGGCGGGATAGGTGGCACTTAATCACATCACGCTCCGTGAAAAAATATCATTCAGAATGTAAAAAAAGCCTTGACAATAACATTCTATGTTATATACTGTCACTCAAGATGACAAAAAAGATTTTTAAACGACTTTTTATCATCTTGATTGTCTCATTAAATCAAAGGAATGAAAAGTGGAAAATTCTGACTACCTTACAACTGACGAGCTTTCAGCTCTGATTAAGTACGATGCCCGCACCATTCGCGAGCGCCTGAAAGACAGCGTTCTGCTTGAAGGCGTTCACTACTTCCGTCCGTTCGGGGGGAGGAAGATCCTTTACATCTGGCATGCGATTGAGCGCGACATGCTGAAACTGTCGCAAGTCAGGCCGACCGGAATGGCTGGTATCCCCATGGCAAACGGGAGCATGCTCCATGCCTAGCATTCGCAACCGGGCTGACAACGACCTGCTGTTTTTCGAATTTCGGTTCAAAGGGATGCGTTGCAGGGAGCAGACTCTGCTGCCCGACACCCCCGCCAACCGCAAGAAGCTGGAAAAGGTTCTCGACAAGATCGAATCCGAGATTGCCGCTGGCACTTTCGTCTACGTCAACTACTTCCCCAACAGCAAGGCCGTCAAACGCCTCGATCGGGCAAGCGCTCTGGCGCAAACTCCAGTCGCGCAGGCTGTCGACGTCACTGTCAATGGCGCAGTCGCCGCCGAGCAAGCCGCCCTCGGCCCGCTCTTCAGCGAGTTTGCCAGCAAGTGGGTAGACGACCACAGCATCGAATGGCGTCGCAGCCACATCAAGTCGTTGTTGTCCACCCTGAACGGTCGCCTCATCCCGGATTTCGGGAACAAGGCGGTCGGCAACATCAGCAAATCCGACATTCTTGCCTTCCGCGCCACACTCGCCAAAGTTAAAGGTCGCGGAGAACAAGTTGGGCTCTCATCCAAACGGATCAATGAAATCATTGGTCTGTTGCGTCAAATCCTGACCGAAGCCGCCGACCAGTTCCAGTTTACGTCACCCGCGCTCAGTATCAAAAAGCTGCGCGTGCGCAAGACCGATGTGAACCCGTTCAGCCTGGTCGACGTGCAGCGCGTCATGGCCACGGTCCGCCCTGATTACAAGGACTATATGACGACCCGTTTTCTGACCGGCATGCGCACCGGAGAAGTCCACGGTCTCAAATGGAAGTACATCGACTGGGACCTGCGCATCATCCGGGTGCGCGAAACCTTCGTCCTGGGTGAAGACGAATACACCAAGACCGATGGCAGCCAGCGCGACATCCAGATGAGCCAACCGGTCTTCGATGCCTTGAAGCGCCAGTTTGAAGTGACTGGCAAACAGTCCGATTACGTCTTTTGCAGTCAGACCGGCCAACCCCTGGACAACAAGAACTTCTCGGACCGAGTTTGGTATCCGCTGCTGCGCCACCTCGGACTGGAAAAGCGCCGTCCCTACCAGATGCGCCACACCGCAGCCACGCTCTGGCTGGCTTCCGGCGAGGCACCGGAATGGATTGCCCGCCAACTCGGGCACACCAGCACCGAAATGCTGTTTCGGGTCTACAGCCGCTATGTGCCCAACCTGACCCGTCAGGACGGATCGGCCATGGAACGCCTGCTGGCCAGTCAGTTGTCCCAGGGCGCACTGCTGCCACAGACGACATCGGGCAGCGACTTGACGATCTATGTGCCAGCCGAGGAGGTCACACCGCAGGTCCAACCCAAGCCGCGCGGCATTCAAGGCAATCGCTCCAGCATTCAACTTCAAGAAAAGGCCATCCATCATGACTAAGCATTCCATCGCAGCACTGCAGCCCATTACGGTCACCAACTTTGCGAATCTCAGCAGGACCGGCATCACCCCGGTGCTGCAAAGCTCTGAATTCAGGCTGCTGAGCTTCAGTCACAACGTCGATCATCGTCGTCTGGAACTCAATTGTTTCCGACATGGGCGACATGTGAAGGCGACCCTGCCGGAATTGAACTATGACGCGCTCAAGCCCTTCGTGGGCACAATTGTCAGACTGGATTTCGACCAAACCTCGGCTGGTTTCGAGCCGCTACTTTCAATTCAACACCTGAGTGCGGTTGAAAAACCTTCAGATCCTCTGGCCACTTTCATGCCGCTGTGGCTCGATTCTGCTCAACACGGCCTCTTCGACGTACTGGGTCGACTGGTAAGTCAGCTTGATGCGCCGTACAGGGAATTGGTGCAGGAGGTCTTTCGCGACGACAAGACGCTGGCAGCTTTTCTTGATCGCCCTGCGTCATTGGGCTTTCACCACAACAAGCGAGGCGGCTTGCTGGCACACACGCTTGAAGTGGCGCTCGACTGCGAGCAAGCCTGCACCCGCTACCCGGATGTCAACGTCAGCTTGACCGTCGCGGGAGCGCTGCTTCATGACATCGGCAAGTGCCAGGAGTACCTGCAGAAGTCGCCAAATCGCTATGGCCGCAGCCAAGCCGGTGAATTGGAGATGCACAAGACCCAGGGCGTTCGCATTGTGACCATCGCAGCCCACCAGTGCCACGCCGATCCCCTGATGGTCAGCGAGATCTGCCACCTACTGATGGCTGCCAGCGGCCCGCAGTACATGGGCTTGCCAAACCTCAAGATGGCTGAGGCCGCCATTCTTCAGAGTGCCGACGGCCGGTCTTCATCCGTCAATCTCTTTGAGACGAAGCACCCAAGCACGATGAACTGGGACCGGTTCGGTGGGCAATACCGCGCTCCAGCGCAGCAACTGAGGATCCAAAAATGAATACTTCTGTCATCTTCCTGGATTTCGATGGAGTGACCCATCCGGAACCGTGCAAGCGCGAACTTGAATTCTGCTGTTTGCCGCTCATTGAAGAGGTGCTGCTCGAATTCCCGCCCGTCCAGATCGTCATCAGCTCCAGCTGGCGTGAGCACTATGACTTGGAACAGATTCGGGGGTTTTTCTCCATCGATCTCCGCTCTCGCGTGATTGGCGTGACAGCCTCGATCAAGCGTCCATCGGCTGAATGGTTGCCTGGCTCCGGATCGCAATACGAGCGCGAGTGGGAGTGCGACACCTGGATGAAACAGCACCGCGATTGGGGTACACCTTGGCTGGCGATCGACGACCGAGCGCACTGGTTTCGACCGAAATGCGCGGATTTGCTGCTGACCGATTCAAAAAGCGGCTTTCGCGTCGAAGACCAGGAAATTCTTCGCCAGATGCTGGGGGAGCGGACATGAATCAGATTGACCAGGATCAACTTGACAGCGTGCTGTTCCACAAGACATT